>NZ_JBMDWJ010000361.1:0-5139 GCF_048595215.1 Siphonobacter sp. | reverse complement strand
ATGGCATTGAACAAATCCGGCGTCACCACCAGGAAGCTCCAGCCCGATACGTAATCCGGAGCACCTTCTTTCAGGGGCTTGTAACCCCGGGGACCAATCATGATGTTCAGCACGTTTCCTTCGGTACAGGAGATACAATCCCAGGTTCCGGCGGAAGTATTGGTGAACGAAATCTCGAAAATGGATTCGCTGTTGAATTTATTCCGGGTTTTAAACAGATCGCCGAAATTGCTTAACAGCTTGTACCCATAGGTATTCGTACCGCCGGGCGTACCATTTACCAGAGCCAGTTCCTGAGCGGCCTGGGCAAATTTCTCCTGCTGTAAGTATACCTTGCCCAGCAGAGCGTGGGCGGCTCCCTGCGTAGCCCGACCTGCTTCCGTAGCCACGGGTACCGTAACGGGTAGAACGGCCATGGCCTCGGTTAAATCCTGTTCAATCTGCTTGTAGACATCGGCCGGAGGAGCCTGTAGTACATCGTACATCTCACTCGTAGAAACGGTCTTTGTCAGCAAAGGAACGTTCTTGAAAAGCCGCACCAGATCGAAATAGAAATACGCCCGCAAAAACTTGGCTTCCGCTGCGTAGCGGTTTTTCAGGTTTTCGTCCATAGGAACGCTGGGTAACTTTTGCAGCAGCGTATTGGCCCGAAAGACGCCCGAAAATCCTTTCCGCCAGAGTTCACCCTGCGGGCCTACTGCTGGCGTCAGCGTGTAGTTGGAAAATACCTGGTAATCGGTTACGTCGCTCGGACCCCCGCCGCCCGCGTAATGATCATCGGAAGCGGCATTGACGGCTCCTACTTTGGTCACGTAGCCGCCCCCCTGCCATCCGACGACGTCGTAAATCGCCACCAGCCCGTTAAAGGCTTCCTGCTGATTCCGGTAATAGTTGGTTTCCAGATCGGTACCGCGAGGTTTTACTTCCAGGAAGCTGTCCGAACAGGAACTTAAGAAGAGCAAACCCGTCGTTAGGAGTACGCCCAGTGATCTATAATTTCGTTTCATGTGTTTACAAAAAGTAGGGAATGTCGCCGGATTTTTTTTTTCTAGAGAGGACTCCAGCGACAATTCCAAAGTCATTAAAATCCAACATTTAAGCCCAGCATGAAGGAACGAGCCTGGGGATAAATCCCACGATCGATGCTCAGTACACCGCCACCAATTTCCGGATCATAGCCCGTGTACTTGGTGAAAGTCAGCAGGTTTTGACTCATCAGATAAATACGGGCCCGTTGCATACCCACTTTCGAAATCACCGCTTTGGGCAGCGAATAGCCCAGTTGCAGGGTTTTGATCCGGAAGTAACCGCCGTCTTCCAGGTAGAAATCGGAAGGATTCAGGAAGTTTTTGTTTGGGTCACCGCTCACAATCCGGGGATAGCTATTCGTCGTTCCGGGGCCGGTCCAGCGATCCAGTACCTTGGTTTGCCAGTTGGCATTCTGAATATCCAGACGGCGTAAGCCCTGGAAGATTTTGTTACCCGCAGCTCCCTGACCAAAGAAGACCAGATCGAAAGCCTTGTAGGCGGCATTAAGCGTGAAACCGTACGTGATCGTTGGTGTAGGATTGCCCAGGAAGGTACGGTCGAGGTCCGTGATTTTTCCGTCGCCGTTCAAATCGGCCCAGCGGAAATCGCCTGGTTTGGCACCTGGCTGAATGACGGTACCATCCGTACTCTTGTAGCTATTTACGTCTTCAATCGTCTGGAAAACACCCATCGTCTGGAAGCCAAAGAATGAGTTGATCGGCTGACCTACCGCTGTGCGGGTGATGGGATAACTACTGGCCTGGAAGCTTTGTCCGCCCGACAGATATTCCACCCCGCGACCCAGGTTGGTCACTTTGTTTTTGATGTAGGATACGTTCCCGTTCAGAGACAGATTGAAGTCACCGAATTTCTTGTTGTATCCCAATTCCAGTTCAACCCCCTGGTTCGAAATATCGGCTACGTTGGCGGCCGGGTTCGAAATGGCTCCTACGTACTGAGGAATCCGGGGATTCTGCAATACATCCGTGGTCACTTTCTTGAACCACTCCAGCGTCACACTGACGTTGTTGAGCAGCGTGGCATCGAAACCAATGTTGGTCTGACTGGTTTGTTCCCATTTCAGGTCCGGGTTAGCCGGAGCGTTGGGGCTGTAGCCGATGATGTAGCTACCCGAAGTACCAAAGGTGTAATTGCGTCCGCTACCGATTGTTGAAAGGTAGGCAAAATCACCGATGGCATCGTTACCCACAATGCCGTACCCACCCCGCAGCTTGAAGAAATTCACTACACTTTGGGAGGGGAAGAAGTTTTCGCGGGAAAGTACCCAGCCCAGCGACAACGAAGGGAAAATACCGTATTTATTGTTGGCACCGAACCGCGATGAACCGTCGCGACGAATCAAGCCCTGCACCAGGTATTTTTCGTTGTAATTATAATTAATCCGGGCAAAAAGCGAACTCACTTTGTGCAAGGCTCCTTCCGAACCATCGGATGACCGCTGGTCGGTCGGACGCTTGTAGTTGAGCGAAGCATCTTCAAAACGATCGGCAGGGATGTTATAGAAGGTGACGCTCGTCATTTGCGTATTATTATCCTGGTACGCTCCCTGACCTAACAGTACAGAGACGTTATGTGCACCGAATTCGCGGGTATACGAAAGGGTATTTTCCAAGTTCCAATCCAGCCGACGGTTATTGGATCGGTTGAACGAGGTTTGCGAAGTAATCGTTGTGGCGTTCAGCCAGGCCAGCGGCGAGAAGTTTTCACTGCCCCAGAAGGAAAGTTTCGCTCCCAGGGTAGAGCGTACTTTCAGTCCTTTGATTGGTTCAGCCTCCAGATATGCGTTACCTACAAAGTTATCCGCCCAGCTATTGTTACCCAAACGGGTTTGAATATACGCGAGTGGGTTGGTAATTTCCTGAGCAACGGATTGTGAAATACCGTACGGGTTGCCATTTGCGTCGCGGCGGATGCCAATGTTGGTATACGGAGCGGCTCCCGCTACAGCAGGATCGGTTACGACCGTCGGCGTCAGGGGATCAAGGTTGATTACCGAGCTTAGCGGACCACCGAATTCACTGTTGGTATTGCCCAGACCAATGGATTTATCCCGGGCGTAACCCAGATTCTGTCCGAAGTTGAGCCATTTGGCAATCTTGTGCGTCGAGTTTAAACGCAGGTTCAGACGCTTGTACTTGGAAATATCCGTGGCTACGATACCTTCCTGATCAATATAACCCAGCGAGAGGTAGAACGTCGATTTTTCACTACCACCACTCAGACTCAGTTCGTGTTGCTGGCGGCGAGCGTTGTTGTTGAAAATGATAGATTGCCAGTCCGTACCTTGACCCAAAGCGGCCGGATTAGCGTATACGGGCTGTCCACCAGCGTTTACCGAAGCCTCGTTCCGGATGGTGGCGTATTGCGTAGCATTGAGCAGATCCAGTTTTTTAGCGGGCGACGAGACGCCGTAGAAACCGTTGTAATTGACCTGAATGCTACCGGCTTTTCCTTTTTTCGTCGTTACCAGGATTACCCCAGCGGCTGCCCGTGCTCCGTAAATGGCCTGCGAAGCGGCGTCTTTCAGGACTTCGATGGATTCAATGTCCGACTGGTTGAGATACCCAATGCCGCCGTTGTCGATGACGACACCATCCACGACCCATAAAGGATCGTTATTGTTTAGGGTGGTAATTCCCCGTACCCGTACCGAAGAACCGGAACCGGGCTGACCCGAACTCGACGCGATGGTTAAACCAGAAGCCCGTCCCTGTAACGCTTCTTCCAGACGCGTGATGGGCATCGTCGCCAGATCCGAAGACTTGACACTGGAAATGGCCCCCGTAACCACACTTTTCTTTTGAGCTCCGTACCCTACGACTACGACTTCGTTGAGATTACCCGCTTCCTCTTCCAGCGTTACGGCTAGTTGCGTCTGATTACCTACCGTAATCGTTTGGCGTAACATGCCCACCTGACTAAATACCAGTACAGACTCAGAGCCTGGCACGGAAATCTTAAAGTTTCCGGCGGCGTCTGTCGTTGTACCGGTCGTTGTACCCTGCACCTGCACGGATACGCCCACCAAGGCGGATCCATCAGACTTGGCGGTTACTTTCCCCGTCACGGTGAGCCCTTGAGCCCACGCTCCTATCGAACTTGTTAGCAGGCATAAAACCCAGACTAATCCTGTAAATTTTCTCCTCATCTGAGATGAATATGGTTTGAGTAGAACTAATAAAGTAATTGTGCAAAGCAGGCTCAAAAGTAGAGTGACGTACCTGGGATTCGGCTTTTTTACTACCCCTACATAAGCTCTACAACTTCTGATTTTCACTGCTTTTTTTACGCTTACTTCCTCTACTTAACCACTACACCCCTTTTGTAATATTCTGATAATAAATACGTTGTAAGGAAGAATTGTTTTATAACTATATTGATAATTTATAGAACTACTTGACCTGGTTTTTAAAGCTTTTCAGCCTCTGGATTTCTGGGAAATCACAATGCATGTGTTGTAATCAGTGGTCCGTATTACATCGCTCATTTGCTTTCTTTGGCCAGATCAACCAGAAATTCATACAAATTGACTTCCGTAGACAGCAGTAGTTTTTTACGAAGCCGATAGCGGCCAATTTCAATGGCCTTCACGGTTACGTTCATTAAGCGAGCGATCTCTTTCGAAGACAGATTCATTTTCAGATACGCACATAATTTTAGGTCATTGGGCGTTAGTTCCGGGTAGCGGTCTTTCAACAAATGGAAGAAATCGTCATGAACGGTATTGAAGTGAAGGGTGAATTGTCCCCAATCCGCATCCTTGCTTTCAACATCCCGAATCAGGCGTAACACCTGCCGAAAACTTACGGCACTGTCTTTCGTATCCTGTTTTTTCGCCAGTGTAGATACCACTTCTTTCACTTTGACGAGTACCTCTCCCCGTTGCACGAGTTGCATGGTCATCGCCGCTAGTTCGCGGTTTTTGAAGTCGACATCCGCTTCCAGCTGTTCATTCTGCAGGCGTACCAGCTCTTTTTCCGCCCGGTCCAGTTCCAATTGATGGAGATACGTTAACTGCTTTTGTTCCGATCGATGCTTGCGTTTCTGCCAGTGAAAGAGATAATAAACCAGCCCGGCCGCCAGTAAAGC
>NZ_JBMDWJ010000360.1:0-13149 GCF_048595215.1 Siphonobacter sp. | reverse complement strand
ACCTGAAGAAATTTTTTGTTTTTCGTAATAATAAATCATATTAAAAAACACAATAGCGACGACCAATGATGCTCGTCGCTCTTCTGTTTTAATATTATACTTATACGCCCTGCATCATACTGAGACGGCGGTACATGCCTTCTTTTTGCTCCAGTAATTCAAGGTGCGTGCCTTGTTCGATAATCTCCCCGTGCTGTAATACCAGAATTTGATCGGCGTGCTGAATAGTACTCAGGCGGTGAGCAATGACTAAGGTCGTCCGGTTTTTCATCAGTCGGGTCAAGGCTTCCTGTACCAGTTTTTCTGATTCCGTATCCAGTGCAGACGTTGCTTCGTCCAGAATCAAGATCGGCGGGTTTTTTAGAATAGCCCGAGCAATGGAAATACGTTGCCGCTGACCACCCGAAAGCTTACTTCCCCGATCACCAATCGTGGTTTGATAACCCTCGGGCGTTTGAATGATAAACTCATGGGCGTTGGCAATGCGAGCGGCTTCTTCTACCTGCTCGGGCGTAGCGTTAATGCCAAAGGAGATATTATTAAAAATCGTATCGTTGAAGAGAATGGATTCCTGCGTAACGATTCCCATCAGATTTCGTAGCGATTGTTGCGTCACCTGGCGGATATCTATCCCATCGATCAGAATCTGACCGCCCGTTACATCAAAAAACCGCGGAATCAGGTCAGCAATCGTCGATTTCCCACTGCCTGATGAACCGACTAAAGCTACTGTTTGACCTTTAGGAATGGAGAAGGAAATGTTTTTAATTACGTTACGATCTTCCTGATACGCGAAGGTGATGTTTTGTACCTCAATACCTTGCTGAAAATCTTTCAGTACAGTCGCGTTGGGTTGGTCCTCAATCATTCGTGGGGTATCCATCAACCGGAAAATGCGATCAGCCGAGGCTTTACCGCGTTGCATGCCCGAGATGGAATTGGAAATTTCCTTGGCCGGTCGGGTAACCTGCGAGAACAATACAATGTAGGCAATAAAATCCTTGGCATCCATGCCCGATTGTCCGGAAAGCACCAATCCTCCCCCGTACAGCAGAATTCCAGCCACAACGCATACGCCCAGTAACTCCGAAAGCGGTGAAGCCATTTCCTGCCGATAAATCATGTTCCGCCAGACGCGGTAATACTTCCGGTTTTCGCGGTCAAATTTCTCCCCGATAAACCGTTCGGCGTTAAAGCCCTTTACGACTCGAACTCCGCCAAAGGTTTCCTCAATTACGCTTAAAATATTGGCCATGGTCAGCTGTACTTCGATGGCGTGTTCTTTCAATCGTTTACTCAGCAAACCGATGATGGCTCCGGACAAGGGAATGACTACCAGAGAAAACAAGGTCAATTCTACCGACAGATAGAATAGCGTAATGAAGTAGCCAATCAATAAAATGATTTCCTTGAAAATGGCCCCAAAAGCCCGGCCAATCGAACCTTCCACTTCCAGAATGTCCGTCGTTAGGCGGGCCATGAGATCCCCTTTGCGTTCGTTGTTGAAAAAACCCAGGTGCAGACTGATGATTCGTTCGAACACGGCCGAACGGAGATTCGTAATAGTAGAACCCCGCATTTTTTCAATGACCCGACTCGACAGGTAACGAAAAATGTTTGAAAGTAAAACCGAACTGATAATTACTATGCAGACAAATCGCAGGGCGGCCAGTTTACCGTGATTGGTAGTTGCATCATAAAGATAGTACTTGAATAAATCAATGAAGTACTGAGGCTCCCATTCAAAGGTGGGCCGGGCCACAACCGCTGCGGGTTGTACATCAAAGAGTACGCCTAGCAACGGGCCGATCAATGCGAAATTGAGAATTCCAAAGAGACTTCCCAGCAACGAACAGATCAGATAGGGAATCACAAACCGACCTAAGGGCTGTGCGTACTGTAAAAGGCGTAAATATGTTTTCATCTATGTTACCAAAAATAACCTGCTCAAAAGAAGAAGTAAGGTTATGAGTATACGGCGGCGGAATTTGTGTCAATAGTCGATTCTACTTGTACAAAAGTAGGGGCCGTTCGCTTTTAGGAATACTTTACACGAGATAAAGATGAAATAATTTTCTCGGTGGAAGCGTAAAACTACGTTCTCAGAAACGCTAGTATAGTTATCATTAAGCCTCTAAAAATGAAGTAAATGCTGGCTCTTTCAGTAAGTATTCAATCCTTCTGATCCTCTTTTTTGCTCTTTACTATAGGTACAGCGAAAACCCGATAGCAGCTCATCGAACGCTTTTGGCTAATTTCGAATTCTTTTGTGTTTAATCTCTGTTCTCACTTATTACCTAGCCATGTACTTCGAAAAAGCTTTGAAAACGTTCGTATACCTTCTTTTTTTAGCCCTACTAGGCTTAACCGCTTGTCAGTCGGAAGAAGAAATTAAACGGCAGCAATACGTAGCCGAAGGATTTGATCTGTATAAGAAGAGCTGCATGAATTGCCATCAGGCTCAAGGTGAAGGAATGGCCAATCTGTATCCACCGCTAGCTGGCTCCGATTTTCTTACGGCCTCCAATAAAGCCCTTGTCATCTGTGGCATGCGGAATGGTTTTCAACATCCCCTACGCGTAAATGGAAAGCTGTATCGACAGCCCATGCCCGGCAATACAGCGTTAAAAGCCCTGGATCTAGCCGTATTGACTACCTTTCTGTACAACGAATGGGGTAACGAAAAGAAGATTACGGATGTAACTGAAGTTGAAAAAGCGTTGGCAAAGTGCCCTTAGCCTTATTCAGGAAGATCATTTACCTGCATCTGGCTATTACGTACTTTCCCCAGACCATACTGCTTAAAGTCCTGCGTTGCCACCAGCCCCGTACCATTGGTAACTCCGGTGGGGGTCCGGCTGGTTACGGGTCGATCGGTATAGATACGTTTCCGATCGGGGCTCCAGAACAGCTCGTCCGTTTCGAGGGTTTCCTGCTTAATCCGGTTTTCGATTTTCACGTGTCCGATCATACGGTACAGATTCTGCATTCGGATGTACCGTCCAGAATCCGCCCGTAGCCAAGTATGTTCAGTACCAGCTTTATCGTAAAAATACAGTCGGATTTCTTTGGGGAAAATTCGATCACCCGTTAGCAAATCCAACTGAACGGGCGTTACCATACGGATTACTTTGTGCCCCGAATCGCTGTATACTACTTGTACATCGTAGGTTTCCTGCTGAGGCCCGGTATAG
This sequence comes from Siphonobacter sp., assembly GCF_048595215.1. Classification (NCBI taxonomy): domain Bacteria; kingdom Pseudomonadati; phylum Bacteroidota; class Cytophagia; order Cytophagales; family Cytophagaceae; genus Siphonobacter; species Siphonobacter sp. The sequence goes on along the minus strand of NZ_JBMDWJ010000360.1, from coordinate 9,955 downwards.
GGTTTCGAATTAACAACCTGTTTTTCTTCACAGGCCATTAATCCAAAGGCACTCAACAAAATACAGGTAAGAAAAAACGTTACTTGTTTCATGGCTTCGATCAACTAATCGACCACCTGACGATAGAACCACTGGTCGCTGATGGTGAAACCAAGATTAATCCGAAAGAATTGTTCCTTAATGATGCCCGTACCCTCTTTTCCCCGCTGACCTACTGTAAGACCAAGGTTCGCATCGGAAAGACCTACTTTCGTCAGCGGTAAGCCCAAACCAATGGAAACGCTGGCTTCGTGAATCCGTTGACCGCGAACACTGTAAGGCATTTGACTAAAATTGAGACCAAAACGGTAAGGGATCCGATTCCAGTACGTGGATGATACTACGTTGGGAGTATACTCCAACCCTGCACTGATCTGGTAACTATCCTGCATGTTTTGGTTACTACGGTTGAAATCCCGATAGTTTGACCATTGCTGCATGGCAAAATCGGCCGTAACGGCAAGTCGATAGGGATTTTCAAACGTTAAACCTACTCGATAGCCTCCTGGTATCGTAACGCGTCCGCGGCTATTATAACTTAGCGTATCACTCGCGGCAATAGGATTTTCGCCCAAAAGGGTGGATTGCGTACTCACCCGTGTCGTCCGTAGCCGCGTGGGTAAATCGTAAGAGCCCCCAATGTTAAGATACCGTTTGTCGCTGAATTTAAAGCGGTACGCCAGTCCTCCCTTGAAGAGAAAATTACGTTGTTGATCGATGTCCGTAAAGAGCAGGGTGTAGTCGTTCCCATCGCCCCGTAAGGTCTGCGTAGAAACTTCCCGCGTTAGGTTACCGAACAGGTACGAAGCTGATACCCCCGCGTACAAGTTCTTATAAACACGAAAGCCGTTAACGAAGGATACTTTATTCATTCCACCTGATCCTTTATACTCGGTTAATGAGGAAAAAAGTTCACCGGGAATGGTGTTGAATCGACGGTTATTATAATCCAGGTAACTATAGGGCATGTAGTTGATGCTGGAGGTCCAGCGACTGTTGATGGGAAAAGCCATCGCCAGGTAGTTTAGGTTTCCTCCCACTACATTTTGCTGGAGATTCCCTTCTTTCAACTGCTTCGATTGAATGATCGTACCGACTTCAAGCGTCGTAATACGGTTACGGGCAATCAGTGCCGGATTTAAATTATTGATAAATAAGCCATTGGAATAACTTACGCCCGCCCCACCCATCATCTGCTGACCTGCAAATGCATCACTAAATCTTTCCCCAATACCGTACGTAGAATAGGGTGTATTACCCAAGCCCTGACCCACTGCTTGTAATGAACAGAGTCCGGAAAAAACCAACACTGCCCCAAACGAGCGGCTAACGGATGACTGAAGGCGGGTAATGATTGACTTTTTAGACATTATAGTTTAAAATTCGGTATAGGCCCCAAAGGACCAGTTCGGGGGCTGCAAATATCGGTTCTTTCAGTCGAGATTCAAACAGAGGAGCATCCCCTCCACACAAAATGACTTGAAAATCAGGATAAATACTACGGTATTGTTCGATGAGGCCCTGTACTTCTGCGATTAGCCCATATAAAACACCACTTTGCATGGCGTGAATGGTGCTCTTGCCAACCAGGGGTGGAAAGGTCTCGGGTACTTCTACTAGGGGTAACCGTTGGGTAAACGAATGCATGGCCTTAAATCGCATACGGAGCCCCGGAGAAATCAGGCCGCCGTGAAAATTATTTTCCGTATCTACGTAATCGTACGTGATACAGGTGCCCATATCGATTACCACTGCATTGCGATCAGGAAACAAGTGACGGGCTCCAATGGCCGCCGCTACACGGTCGGCTCCCAAGGTATGCGGCGTATCATACCGTTTGGTTAGTGGTACGGGCGTTTGGGGGGTAAGCCAGAGGATAGGCGAAGGCAGAAAGGCGAACCAGCTACGTATTTTCTCTTCCGCATGCCCCGTGGAAGACAGGACCACCCGAGCGGGATTGCGTTCGCGAACATATTCCAGCAATTCCGGTATGGTAAAATTCCAATGCGTTTCCTCTAAATGTCCATCCGCCGTAAAAAGGCCGGTTTTGGCGTAGGTATTACCCAGATCAATGGCCAGAGCGTACGTTTCTGATTTCAAGTTTCAAGCTTTGTTAGACATCTTTGCGAATCGCAACGCGAACTTCAAACCAGAATCCCGAAACTCAAAATAATCCGGTGTCTTCTCATCATATCATCCGCGAAAAACAGGAACCAGCCCTGGTCATTGCCAATGGCGAAGCCTGTAGTTGGGAATTACTGGCCCAACTGCTGGAATGGTCGCCCCTAGTAGTCGTATTGGACGGAGCCATTAAACGTGTACTGGAACTGGGCATTAAGGTCGATGTACTGTTGGGGGATTTTGACCGGGACATTGACCTCGACGAAATTCGCCAGGCTCAATATCCCATTGAGTTCGTCCATACGCCTGATCAGAATAAAACCGATCTGGAAAAAGCCTTTGATTTCCTCATCGAACGCGGCCACGAAGCTGTAAACGTGGTCTGGGCTACCGGTCGCCGGGCCGATCATACGATCACCAATATTACAAACATCGTCCGGATACGCGATCAGATCAAAGTGGTTTTACTGGATGATCATTCCCGCATTTTCCTACTCGATTATCACTACGAAAAATGGTATACGGCCTGTACGCCGCTTTCGCTCATCCCCGTGGGTACGGTGGCGGGTATTCGTACCGAAGGATTAACGTATAATCTGTTTAACGAATCCTTGCAAATGGGTTATCGTACAGGCAGTAGTAACGAAGCCGCTCAGGACGGAATAGTCAAGATTTCGTACGACTCGGGGGATTTATTGTTAATGGAATGTTGGGATTAAACCGTAAAGACGCCCATTCAGGGCGTCTTTACGAAAAATCTTACTGAACGCGGTAGCTCACCTTTGTCGCCCCTACCCGACCATCGGAACAAGCACCTTCTAGCTGAGCTTGAATCTGAGTAGTGTGGTCAGTATTATAAAACGTTACCCGAGCTTTGCCATTCTCGTCCGTTTGTACGTGCGGATTCCAGTATAGCGTCGAACGGTAGTCGGGTCGCAGTTTCTCAGGGGCATCCACGCTGTAATCCGGCGAATAGAACTCTCGTACGTTGGCATACCCGTCCAGCACCCGTACCAATTGTCCGGGTACTGCTTCTTTCGACCAATCGTACGCCGTGTTACCGCGTTTGGTTAAAATCGAGATTACCCCTCCCGAAGCCCGCGAGCCGTAAATGGCGGCCGATGCTCCTTTGAGTACATCCACATAATCCACATCCGTGGGCGGAATTGTAGCCACGGTTTGTTTATCCACTGGCATCCCATCCAGTACAAACAGCGGCTCTACCACGCCCGAAAAATTCATAGCTCCGCGAATCTGAACCGTATAATCCATTCCACCGCCTGTAATGTTCAAACCAGCCACTCGCCCCTGAAGAACCTGAAATATCGAGGTAGCTCCGGACGAATTCATCTGGTCGAACTTAACCGTCGCATCAGCATGACCGTAGATTTTACGGCCATCCATATCTTCCGGCCGTCGGGCTTTCACCGTTATTTCTTTGAGTAAGCGTGCTTTGTCGAGCCGAAATTGCCGTTCGATTTGCAGATTCTCATTCGCCCGGCTCAAATATTCAGCAAACGCTTCCGCCTGCATATCAATCGGTTGAAAAGGCGTTTTGGTTAGTCGTACCGTAGGTTGAGGAAACCCGTGCAACGTAACGCTTAGATTTCGGTCATTCTTACCGGCAACGGCCTGTACCATCACTTTCACTGAATCACCAAAGTACAAATTATGGAACGCATACGAGCCATCGGCTTCGGCGGATACAGCTTCCAACACGGGAGCCTGACGGGGAGGGGTCATAAACAAGGTGACGTTGATACCCTTCTTCTCCAGAATTTTACCGTTAGGTCGGGTAACTTTACCAGTGAGCGATAGTCCCTGCTCCACCCAATACGTAGGTTTTTTGGGTTCTTCCGTCAGAATCTGTTTCCAGTTAAAGCGTCGCCAGCCCTGCGTCATCATCAGAAAATCCAGGTGTAAAACCGCATTTGGATTTTGTGGATCGAAATAATAACCCGGTTCTTCGATGAAGCCCTTTAAATCGGAACTCATCAGCAGATACGAAACCAGCGTTTGCGGGTACCGCTCCGGCGTTACTTGCCCGGCATCCGTTACCGCCAATGAAAAATCACCGAGTACGGGTCGGCCCGCGGCATCTTTAGCTTCAAATTCCAGGGTTACTTTTTCGCGGGGTTTATACGCAGCTTTATCCGTTTTTAACTCAAGACTGAGTATACTATTGGGTTGACGAACGTACGCCAAACGCTCAGCGAGTGGTTCGGCATTCGCTCCGAAAAGTGTAAACTGTACAATCCCTTCTTCCGTAAACTTGGCCCGCGGTACATTAGCAACAAAGGTTTTCTTGCCCGTTGTTCCTTTGGCGACAAACAGTACTTCTCCCCGCATCTGAGCTATAATATATAGTTCTTTGTTGGCTTCAGTAGCAGGTACCTGATTGAATATGAAGACCCGAATCATGTCTTTATTCGACAGATTATCGACAATTAGTACGTGACCCTGGGACTGCACGTTGGGTAAGGGAACGCGTTGAGTGCTTGTACCGTGTTTGACTATCGCCGTATACGTTTTCCCCGCCTGAGGAGTCATCATAAATCGACCCATCCCCAGGTGTTCGGACTGAAAAGCAGTAACCGTATCCTTGTCGTTCTCCAAAATCACTCCTTGTACGGCTACACTCCTTCCTGCCTGATTAATGGCTTTAAATCCAACCCGGGATTCAATATCCTGTACCAGATCGCCGCCTTCCGGAAAAAATTGTATCGAACACTCTTCTTTGGCCTGAACTACATTTCGTTCGGTAGCGGTAGGCTGATACACCTGGAATTCCCGAGTAAAAAAGAAGTCTTCATCGAAATTTCGCATCCAGTTGGTGTAAGCCCGAAGCTGATACTGGCCTTCCTGAAGCGTATCGGCCAGATAAAAATCCCCCGTCGCCATGCCTTCGCCGGGAAGGAAGCGTTTTTGTAGCAAGGTTTTTCCATTACTGATTAAATCTACGTACAACACCCGGCTTACGGTATCCGCCCGATGACTCGCCGCGTCAAACAGATATCCTTTAAACCAAATGGTTTCGCCTAACGCATAATAGGGCCGGTCACAATGGAGGTATACTTTTTCCTGAGGGAATTCCCGCTGGTAAGCATTAAAGCGATTTACGATTCGGGTTAGTACGTCTTCGGCAGTGAAGGCCAGTAACAGGCCTAAACCCGTAAACGCGGGAATCAAGTATCGCATAAGCAGGTAAGGTTAGGAGGGGTTGAAACCGAAATAAAAGCTGATCTTTTTATTACAAAAAGAATATTAAATGGAAGATTTTGACAAAAGTTGAAAATTTTTAATTTTTTTTAATTAAAAAAAGAGTATAAATCAGCTAAATGCTACTCTTGTATATAGAAGTAATTGTATTAGGTTTTGTTCAAAAATCCCTTTTTCTCTGAGGAAGGGATTTTTTATGTTTTTACTGTTCTCTTACAGACCATCGTAATAGGCGATGGCTTGGCTCACTTCCTGCCAATTCCCAAGCTTGGGCTGTTTACTGAAGTACGCTTCCATCTCCGATGCTTTATCCTTTAAAGCCGCCAGTAGGCTCTTCTTATCCCGCTTAATGCGTACTAATGATCCATCCGTTTTCACCAGATAATGATCCGTATCCAGGTTAAACTTAATGTGAACGTTAGCATCATTAAACTTTTTCAATTCCTGGGCCTTGGCGTAGTGATATTCCAGCAGTTTAGTTTTTCCGTCATACAGCACTTGGTAAAAAGAGTTTGCATTCTGCTTATCTACGGGGGCAAACCCACTACGAAAAATCACGGTACTGTCACCCAATCTGAATTCCTTGATCAGCATTTCAATCGTATAAGCAGCTCCTTTCATTAACTGCTCTGGCTGACCCGTATACGCGTTAAAATTAAGTTGTCCGCGGTATACCCGCCCGTCGGCCAGACGAACGATTCCCGGCTTAAATTCTTTGTTCAAATACGGTTGATTGTCATACTCCAGAGCCTGATACTCATTGACTCTGCCGGGCGAATTCAGCATTGGAGAGTTATTGAACTGGGCAAAGCCGGTGTGCGTAGCCACACTTATGCCCAATAAAAGCAGTAAGCGAAAGATGTGCATAATAAATGAAGGAGGTTTGGTTAAGGACCGTATGAAATTAAAGATACGCAGGTATTACATTTTATTAGTTACCGTGCTGGTAATTTTATGGACGTTACACCTGGTTAAAATCTGTTGTTTTACTCCGGTAGTCGGAAGAGCACAAAACTATTTAGAAACCAAGCGAGGTCAATTTCCCAGTTGAATTCAGTCCGGTACCACAAGATTCGTCTTCAGGGCGAAACAAGACATTTTTTTTCAGTCGTGCACCCGTAAAAACCCGTATTTTACCGTTGCTTGTTTGCAGGAGCCGCGGGGCGAGTACAAAAAGACTCGTTTAATCCCGGCAATTTATACGAGTAAACCCCTACCCAGCGTTGAACCTTGCAAGACATCCTTGGTCTTCCGCTGGTTCCTTTGCACCTTTGTAATTATACACCTTTCTCATTGCTATGTTTAAGTTGCTTCCGGGTCCTTATAAGCAAATGATCCGTCAGATCTGGCGGTTTACGCTTGTTGCTTTAGGATCCTTCTTTTTATATATCCTGGCCGTCTACTTCAATCTGTTCAATCTGTTCGGCGGCATGCCCAGCCTGAAACAGTTGGATAACCCACGGAATGAGCTAGCCTCAGAAATTATATCATCTGACGGTGTCGTACTGGGTAGTTACTTTCTGGAAAACCGCAGCCCGGTCGAATTACAGGACATCTCTCCCAATGTCATTAATGCCCTCATCGCTACTGAGGACGTTCGTTTCGTTAAGCACTCAGGGATTGATCCGCGAGGGATTGGTCGATCGGTAGCCGGTATGGGAAAAGCAGGGGGCGGTAGTACGCTGACGCAACAGTTGGTGAAAAACCTGTTTGAAGCTCGTAGTGAACGCTACAAAGGAATTTTGGGCGATGTACCCCTGGTTAAGCTTCTTATTATTAAAACGAAAGAATGGATTACGGCCATTCAGCTGGAACGCCGATACACCAAGCAGGAGATCATGCAGATGTACCTCAATACGGTGGAATTTAGCGACAATGCCTACGGTATTCGTACGGCTTCCCTGCACTATTTCAGTAAAGAGCCTTCGCAATTGTCAGTGGAAGAAGCTGCAGTACTGGTAGGTATGTGTCAGAACCCGGATCGCTTTAATCCGCGGATGCACCCGGAGGCTTCCAAAAATCGTCGCAATATCGTAATGCAACAAATGGTGCATTACAACTTTCTAAGCCCCTCGCAGTACGAAGGTTATCAGGCCGATCCTATTGCTTTGCGATTAAAATCCCTCAACCACAATAGTAATCAGGCTCCGTATTTCATTGCGGTTATGCGGGACCGATTGCTGCAGGAAATTGAAGAACTCAACCGGCAACGTTCCAGTGATGATCCCTTAGATCTGTATACGAGCGGACTCAAAATTCACGTTACGATTGATTCGCGGATGCAACGCCATGCGGAAGATGCCTGTATGGAGCACATTCAGGAACAACAACGGCTTTTCAACGCTCACTGGAAAGGTCGTAACCCCTGGGTAGATGAAGGCGGACGCGAGTTGAAAGGCTTTATTGAGAATCGTATTGCTCCCCGTACGGAACGCTACCGTACCCTGAAACAAAGCTTCGGCGATGATAAGGAAAAAATATGGAAAGGGTTGAATACGCCCGTTCGGATGCGAATTTTCTCCTACCGCGGCGAACGCGATACCACCATGACCCCGCTGGATTCCATTCGCTACTACAAGCGTTTCATGCACATCGGGATGATGTCAGAAGATCCGAATACGGGTCAAGTGAAAGCTTGGGTAGGCGGTATTAACTTTAAGTACTTCAAGTTTGATCACGTGAAGCAATCGCGTCGCCAACCGGGTTCTTCGTTCAAACCTTTCGTGTACGCCACGGCTATCGACAAAGGATATACCCCCTGCGATATGGTGGAAGACGTTGCCACCTGTATTGGTAACTGGTGTCCTAAAAACTACGATGGAGGTGCTTCAGGCCGCAGTATGACCCTGCGACAAGCCATTGCGAAGTCGGTCAATACGATTTCGGTTCAGCTGATGAAGAAATTCGGGGCCGAAACGATTATTGAATACGCTCATCGACTTGGCGTAAAGTCACCGGTTCCCAAGGATGTGACCATTTGTTTAGGTACGTCCGACGTGAACCTATTCGAAATGGTAAACGCCTATTCAACGTTCGTGAATGGTGGCGTAGCTTGGGATGAACCCCAGACCATTTTACGAATTGAAGACCGCTACGGCAACGTACTCCGGAAATTTGAAGCCACTACGCACGATGCCCTAAGCCCCGAAACGGCCTGGCGAATGGTATACATGCTTCAGGGAGCTACCCAGGAACCCGGTGGTACTTCCGCCCGCCTGAATCGGGAGCCTTGCGGCCAGAACAATCAGATTGGTGGAAAGACGGGGACTACGTCAAACTACTCCGATGGCTGGTTCATGGGCGTAACGCAGGGACTCGTGACGGGTGTATGGGTAGGCGGCGACGAACGCTCCATTCACTTCCGGACGGGTGCCTTAGGCCAGGGTGGTCGGATGGCTTTGCCCGCCTGGGCCAAGTACATGAACCGCGTGTACGCCGATCGTTCAATTGGTCTTCAGAAAATTCCGTTCAAGAAGCCAGCGAATGACAAAGTCTGTGACAATCCTTTCGGAGATCGTTCGTACGGCGATTCGACCATTGTGATTCCTAACGAAAAGCGGCCTGCGGATGGCGAACTTCTGTAAGGATCAGTAAAACAAAAGAAGCGGCCCTGAAAGAGCCGCTTCTTTTGTTTGTTAGTAGGTGTCGCTTGGGGTAGACCCTAAATATATCAATAGGTTTTGTTCAAAAATCCTACAATTTTATCCAGTTAACTTTCCATTTCAAAATAAAAGCCAACTTTTTATATACTTTTTCAAATAAGCCCTCCACCTTTTGCGACTTACCTAGTACTTTTTATCGACTAATGCCTTGAGTTTAAAGTAAAAGTTCTCGATTAAAAGGCAAAAGCCTGCAGTTTTCCTTTATTCCGTCCGACGAACAAACGGTACTTCTGCTGTACGCGTACTAAGGTAAAGCCGCGAACCTGTCCGTTGAAAAAGCCTTTACCCGCGTGATGCTCCTTGAAAATTAGGGAAGATTCTTGGACCAGCAGCGTTCCTCGGCTTGCGTCTAGGCGGCCTTTGGAGGGAGGCATACCCCAAAGGTTTCCACCCAGCAGAATATCGGGTTTGCCGTCATTCATAAAATCATGAATGGCAATGGCAAATACGGGACTTTGCTGAGCCACCGGCGGCAGTGGTCGTAAAGTAAAATTACCTCGCCCTTCATTGATAAGTACGGAAGAACGGAATTCAACCGCTTTTTTCTCCAGCGTACCTCGCCGTTGGGCATTAGTAATAAGCTGATGGAAAGATTTTTCAGCAAATGCACTGTTTGAAGGAAAGGGCGAATTCCAGCCGGGTAGCTGTTGTTTCCATTCATCTTTCGTATCCAGCGGGTATTGCTCACCATCCCTTTCAGCCAATGTCAGTAAGGCATCGATGCTATTATTACGGTCAAAATCATTGATTTGTAGGTACAAGGGTCGGTCGTGAGACGCTTTGTATTCCGAATTAAGCCCCCAGTTTCCTACCACAAAATCCATATCACCATCGCCATCCAGATCGGCTTTTTGTAGGGCCGTCCACCAGCCTTCTGAGTTCGGAATCGTCTGGTTATTGGAATAAGTAAACTT
>NZ_JBMDWJ010000359.1:0-3078 GCF_048595215.1 Siphonobacter sp. | reverse complement strand
AGAGCAGGGACTGGGCGAACACGACTGGACGGCTATTGCTCTGGCTTCCCGGTAACGAAGCTTGCTGGTCGATCGCCGAAACGGTTTTTATAGATAGCAAGACGAAAACAGGGTACGAATAAAAAAAGGGCTTTCTCCACGAGAAAGCCCTTTTTTTATTATACTCAAAATATAAGAAAGTACAGGATTCATTAAAGTCCTAACATGGGACCAAAAGAAATACCCAAACCATGGCTTACTGATTAGCCTTGGCCGAGTTAATCATCGCTGATAACTCCGAAACGGCGGCTTCGTTGCCTCCCGAGAATCCCGTTAATTTATAGCGAATGCGGCCCTTTCCATCAATCACAAACTTCGCAGGAATGCCATTTACGTTAAAGGCGGATACCGCTTCATTCCGCTTCGTCTTTGCATTTTTGATGTCCATGTACAGATCTAGGTCGTAGTGATTAGCCTTCAGGTATTCCTGAGCCTCGGCGGTGGGATTGCCTTGTCGTTCCCAGGTATGGATAAAGAGAAATTTCACCTGTGGATCCTGCTTGTACTTATTCACTACCATTTGCATGGCGGGGAAGGAAGCTTTACACGGACCGCACCACGTCGCCCAGAAATCAAGCACAATCGTCTTTCCTTTGAAATCGGCCAGCGATACCTGCTTGCCCGAAGCATCCGTAACGATGAATGAGGGAGCGGGCTCGTTAATCATTAATTTGGCTGCCTCCGTTTCATACTTACTCGTTAGTTTCTGGTCGAGGGAAGCCAGGTAATCCTTCTCATTTTTTTCTGGATGAAGCTTCTTGTAGATGGCCACCAGTTCCGCTCGTACGGTTGAGTCAGCTAAACCACTGGTTACCGTCTTTTCCAGTAATGGAAAGGCTTCCTGGTAGTTACCACGCTTACTTAACAGAAGACCGTAGTTTTTAATCAAAGCGGGGCTTTTTCGCTCTGAAGAGGTGTATACTTCGTGTAAGTACGTATACGCTTTTTCATAGTCTCCATTCTTAGCTAAAATTTCGCTGTACAGACTCAACAGGCCGTTGATACTATTTTTTCGATGATTCATTGCCCGAGCCGACGTATCGGTAAGGGTTGTTACCTCTCGAAGGGAGGCTAACTCCTGCGTGATCAACTGCTCGGCTTCTTTACTATCGTAAGTCGCCATCGTACTGGCAACGCTATGAACCGCGGTAGGTTTAAACAAAGGCGACTTCACTTTTTTCAGGTAAGCCAGTACTTTAGGCTTGTTCCTCGCCTGGGTATACGTATAGGCTACGGCATAATTGGCCATATCCAAATCAGCTCCCGGAAAATCTTTTTCCATTTGGGCCAGCATCCGTTCCTGGGTGGGGCCATCCTTTTCCGCGTACAGCCGATTGGATGCCATATTACTGGCAATGGTGCCTTTCGGAAATCTCTTAACGGCCAGTTCGACGAGTGAATCTGATTTGGCTGGATTACTTTGATAAAAACTCAAAAGCGTGAAAATGTCCGCTTCCGAACCGCTTTCAAGCTTCTTTAACTTTGACTGAAGTTGAACCGGATCTTTTTCACTTTTGAGTGAATCCAGGGTGGCATTTTTAGGCCGCTGAGCAAAGGCCAGCGTACCAGAGAGAATGCCCAGAACGATGAATACTAGTTTCATGGTGAATTTTTTGGATGAAAAGGATAGCGTAAAAAATAGAAATGGCCTCTCTTCGGAGGTGTGCCTAAGGTTACTGAAAATCAAAGGGCGGTGTGATCGATAATCAAGCGTCGTTTCATTATAGGGCCTTGCTAGGAATGTAGTTAGCGTTCGCTTGTCGTTAAGCCCTAGTAGAAAGTATGATTACGCAGGCAGGTATACTGAGCATTTTGAAGTAAGGGATAGTGTACCCAGGTATCTACCCGTTCGTTGTATACGCTACTTTACTCCTGGTAAGCAATGACGGATATTTCCACGGAGACGTCCTTGGGCAAACGGGCTACCTGTACCGTTTCGCGGGCGGGAAAATCGCTCGTAAAAAACTCGCCATATACCGCATTGACGACGGCAAAGTCGTTCATGTCTTTCAGGAAAATGGACGTTTTAATAATGTTACGGTAGTGCATACCCGCGGCTGCCAGCAATTCACCCAGACTTAACATGACTTGCCGGGTTTCGGCCTGAACGCCTCCCTGATTTGCGGCAACATCGGCCGCTATCTGGCCGGATACGTACAGGACGGGGCCTACCTGAACGGCCTGCGAATACGGACCGATGGGGGCTGGAACATTGGGGCTGAAGATGATTTGCTTGTTCATAATAGGAGTAGTTAAAAGACGAAAAATTAGAATAGACTTAGGTAGGCAAACCCTCCAGGGCTTTGCTTGAGTGGTGATGGACAACTAATTGCTGTAAGCCGAATCCGGACCAGCTCGCCAACACCATCGGGATGATCATCGGTAAGAGTGAGCCGTCGCTGAAATAACTGACCAGGGCCGAGAAGCTGGCACCAAGCATCATTTGTAAGCAGCCGGCCAAGGCTGAGGCACTGCCCGCATTTTGCCGGAACGGCAGTAAGGCTAACGTAGTGGCATTGGGATTAATAAAGCCATGAAATACGAGGTAACTGAAAACGAGTAAAAGAAGGAGCGGAGCCGTCAGTAGGTCCAGGATTCCTAGAAAGCCTAAAAGCAGAGCGAGTCCTGCCTGCAGGCGGCCTGCTATTCGTAATAGTTCCGGGGTCGTTTTCCTTGAGTGATAAAAGCGGTTAATCTGGCTCCCGAGTACCAAACCACCCGCACAAAATCCGAACGCGTAGCTAAAGTCCGCCTGCGAAAAATGATAGGTATCCATCAGAATTTGGGGCGAACCCGCAATGAACGAAAAGAGACCGGCGGAGGCTAGGCTCGCTACTAGGGCATGAACGCTAAAAACCGAGGAGGAAAGTACCTGGATGTATTCGTTCAGAATCTGCCTTGGCCGTAGGGAAATCGACGTGTCGGCGGGTTTACTTTCCGGTAAGGTGCGAACCACCAGGACCATTAAACTCAGGGACAAAAGGGCCATACTGAGAAAAATAGCCCGCCAGCCTGCCAGTTCCAGAATCAGGCGTCCAA
>NZ_JBMDWJ010000358.1:0-8715 GCF_048595215.1 Siphonobacter sp. | reverse complement strand
CTCAGGGGATCAAAGAAGGTTTCCTGCACTGGAATCGGAACGATTTCTGCATCGAAAATCCCTTCTGACTGAGCTTTCAACGCTTTCTGATGGCTGGCCAGAGCAAAGGCATCCTGAGCTTCCCGGCTGATTTTGAACTGTTGAGCGACCTGTTCCGCCGTAAGCCCCATGCTCAGGTAGTAATCCGCGTGATTCTTGGCAATGTCGTAGTTGAGAGCCGTTTTCCAGCCCATCACCGGCACCAGCGACATGGATTCCGTACCGCCCGCAATAATGCAATCGGCCCAGCCCGCGTGGATTTTGCTCGCAGCCATGGCCACGGCTTCCAAACCGGAACCGCAGTAGCGGTTAATGGTCAGGCCCGAAACCGTTTCGGGAAGGGCCAGTAGCGAAATATACCGACCCATCTGCATGCCTTGTTCGGCTTCGGGTACGGCGTTGCCGACGATGAGGTCATCGACGCGGCTGGGGTCCAGTTGAGGAATCGTTGAAAGGGTATGTTTAATGACCGTAGCCGCCAGATCGTCGGGGCGAGTAAAGCGTAAACCTCCCTTGGGAGCTTTACCGACGGGGCTACGGAAACCGGCTACAATGTAAGCGTCCATGAAATTGTTGAATGATTTGAAGACAATTTATTTACTTTCTGGGAAAGAAGAACGTGTACGTGCGTTTTTCTGATTCCATCGCTCCAAGATTATTTTTAAAACGAATGAGACCCTCGTTGCGTTCGCCGTTCTCCGTGGAGATTCCCAGATCCAGAAGTTCATACCCTTCGCGTTGACAAAGCCGATACAAACCCGCATAAGCCAGAATAAGCGGACTGGAGCTTAAAAAAGCCGGATCATCGGCGGGATACAGGGTATACAGAATCCGATTATTGATGTGAACCGTTACGATTAAAGCCGCCAGTATCGAATTCTGCCGTACCGTAAATACCCGAAAAATGCCGGGCAACTGTTGGACAGACTGCCGTAATTGCTCCAGCGATAGGGTCATCGGACGGTTTTTCCGCCGCCGGGACTCGGCAATAAAAGTGTGTACCTGCGGCCAGTCGGGTTCCACCCATTCAGAAAACGTAAAACCTTCCCGCTCGCTTTTCCTTAATCGGCGTAAGGTGGAGGCGTGTAAGTGCTGTTCAATGGGCAGGGAAGAAACTAGAAGGTGCTGATTCAGTTCGGTGGTTGTAACCCGAAAATCAGCTTCCATGAACAGTCGATGCAGGTGAGCAGCCAGTTCGGGGTTCAATCCATCCGGAAAACTGCGGAGTTCAAGAAACGGTACGGTTGAAACTTCGGCAAGAACGGCCTGTACGAATACCTGCAACGCCGGAAGCGGAACGTTGGTACTTGTTTCGATGCCGCCAAACGTCGCCCGGCGGGGGCTAATGGCTTTTTCGGGGGTCAAAAATACCGTAAGCCGGGCCTGTATCTGCTCCGCTTTCAGTAGAAAAAAGGTCACTACCCGGTCGTCCGGCTGTACCTGCGTTTGAAGGTGAATGGGTTCATTAAACAAATAGCGTTCGAAGGGGAGGGTCGGAATAGCTTCTGAAAACTCAACGATCCGTACTGTATACGTAGCATCCATAAGTGGAGCAAAGTACAAAAATCCTGGTTTCTGGTTGTAAGTTATTGGTTGATTGTAACGTGGACCAAGGGAAATTGAGTAACAGATTTTAAAGGTAGCCTAGTATAGCCCTCTATTTCTTACTAATAAACGCATTACCCTTCACGTAAAAACGATAGGGTAGGTCTACACCTACTTTAATGCCAATCCGCGTGGTTTGGATCACGTCGAAATCGTGCAATACAGCGGGTTCGATGGACAATGGGCTATCCTGAATCATCCAGAAATTCATCTCCTTGGTAATAGCCATGGCGTGTACCAGACTTGCCGGGCCCTTGCACAATTGGGCTGGTTTCAGTACCCGATCCGCGTAGGTTTTTCCGAAAAACTGCTGAATTCGTTGCTGGGCGGCAATGCGACGTTCGGCCATCAAATCCAGTCCTTCTGTGGGTTCCAAAGCCCGGATTAGAACGGCTTCCCCAATACCTTCGCCGCCACTGGAAATATTGACGCAGTAGTACTGACCATAAATCTGATACACGTAAATCATGCCTACCGGACCGAACATGGGAGCGTTGCGAACGGTTTTTCGCGTGTAGGCATGGCAGGCCGGATCGTCTTTCAGATACGCTTCCGTCTCCACGATAATACCCGCCGTACGGCCTTCGGGACTGTTATGTACCAATACACAGCCCAGCAAATTACGGGCTAAATCGAGGGAAGGTTGCTGATAAAATTCGGTAGTGAGCGGCATAGATATACGGGAATAAAACGCAAATACGGCGTACGGAATAAAACCATTCCATACGCCGTATCTATCCTAGGTGACTCAAGGTGACTCAAGGTGACTAGCCCGGTATATAATCCGGAAACATTCAAAGGCTCACTGTTTATAACACGTTCGCCGTTTGTTCCTTAATTTTCTCCAGATCGTCTTTCATACCTACGACCAGTCGCTGCAGGCCTGCGTCGTTAGCTTTCGATCCGATGGTATTTATTTCTCGGCCAATTTCCTGAGCCATGAAACCCAACTTTTTGCCGTTACCTTCCTGGATGATTTCCCGGAAATAGTCGAGGTGCGTTTGCAGGCGTACCTTCTCTTCGGAGATGTCGTATTTCTCAACGTAATAGACCAGTTCCTGCTCGAATCGGTTTTTATCGAAACCGTCTTCCCCGAGTAAATCCGTAATGGTTTTCAGCAGGCGTTCGCGTACCGCCGGAATCCGCAGGCCATCCTGTGCAGCAACCTGCTGTAAGCCTGTTTCAATCCCGTTGATGCAATCGCTGAAGATCCCTTCGAGCACCTGCCCTTCGCGTACGCGAAAGGCCTGACACTCGGTCAGGGCCAGCCGCACAGCTTCCTGAGCAGTCTTCCACTCCTCTTCGGAGCTTTCCGTAACTACTTCGGTATTTTGGGCGTTCGGCCAGGTTAGAGCCAGCTTGAACATCTCCAGATCGTCGAAACTATTGCTGAGGTGGTAAAAGCTTTCCCGTAAATCCTGAAAATACGCCTTCACGAGCGGACGGTTCACTGAAACGGAAGCTTCGGCCTGGGCCGTTTTGGTAATACTGATATTCAGCTCAATCTTTCCGCGTTCAAGCTCAGCCGAAAGAAGATTTCGCAGTTCAATTTCCCGGCTTGATAAACTTTTGGGTATTCTGCAAAAAATGTCTAAACCCTTGGAATTTAGTGTTTTAATTTCGGCAGTTACTTGAAAGCCATCCGCTTCCAGTACGCCCCGGCCAAAGCCGGTCATCGATTTCAACATAGTACAGAAAATATGAACAAGAACGACTAGGCTTCGGGGTTCTCGTCTGGTTTAGCGTTGGTTGGCGGCGTTTTGGCAATCAGTAAGGATTGAGAAATCGCTAATAATTTTACCTGGGCTTCCCGGTTTTCCGAAGAGGTTCCTTCCTGATCCGGTTTAGGCCGCTGGTTCTGATTTTCCCGCCGATCGGGGCGTTGCTGACGCTCGTCTCGCTGGAAGCGGGGGTTGTTATTCCGATTCTGCCGATCTTCCCGCCGGGGCCGTTCATTAGGACGTTGCTCCTCGTTTTCAGCGGGCGTAGCGTCCGCATTGACTTCCTGCGGTGGTCGTTGATTCTGGTTTTCCCGCCGATCCGGGCGTTGCTGACGCTCTTCCCGTTGGGGACGGTTATTCCGATTTTGTCGATCCTCCCGCCGGGGCCGTTCGTTCGTACGTTGCTCTTCAGCTTTGGGTTCCAGGGGTTGTTCGGCTACTGGGTCCGATGCGGGCAAATCCGTCGCTACGGGTGAGGCAGCTGGACGGCGGTCTTCCCGAGGTTGCCGATTTTCGCGGTTGGAACGGTCTTCCCGATTGGGACGATCCTCCCGGGCTGCTCGTTCTTCGCGGGGTTGCCGCTCCTCGCGATTTGAGCGATCTTCCCGGTTGGGACGCTCTTCCTTCGCGGGGCGTTCCTGTGAGCGGGTCGATGTTTCCGGTCGGGGATCTCGTTCATCCGTGACGGGCAGTTCCGTCATGGCTGCATCGTTCTGGTGCTCAAGACCCTGAGCTTCCAGGCTCTCCCATTCGGTACGATGCCGTACAATATCCAGAGCCGAGTACAACGCGTGTAACATGGAACCCGGATCCGCTACATTTTTACCGGCAATATCGTACGCGGTACCGTGATCGGGACTGGTCCGAACGATGGGCAGACCCGCCGTAAAGTTTACGCCGTCTTCAAAAGCCAGCATCTTAAACGGCATCAGGCCCTGATCGTGATACATCGCCAGAATGGCGTCGAATTTCTTCCAGCTATTGGCCCCAAAAAAGCCGTCGGCGGGAAAAGGGCCGTACACCAGGTGATTTTTCTTCCGGAATTGATCGATTACGGGAGTAATGACCTCTTTCTCTTCGTTACCCAAAAGTCCGTCTTCACCGGCGTGCGGGTTCAAACCCAGTACAGCAACGCGGGGTTTCTGGATACCAAAATCTTCCTTTAAGGATTTGATAATCTGCGTCAGTTTACGGGAAACCGCATCCTGATTGATGTTCGAACGCACCCGGCCCAAGGGCACGTGGCCCGTTACGACGCCAATTTTCAGACGTTCCGAAACCATGAACATCAGGTACTCAGAACTGCTGAAGGCTTCGGCAAGGTATTCCGTATGTCCGGGAAACTTAAATTCTTCGGATTGAATGTTGTACTTGTTGATAGGGCCTGTCACCAGAGCCGCCAGATGTCCCGCTTTCAGGTCTTCAACGGCTTTCGCCAGACTCTGGTAGGCCGCCTGTCCGGCCTCAGGTACCACCATACCTGGTTCGACATTGGTTTGGCTATCATCAAAACAGGTGATAACGTTAACCATTTTAGTATTCAACTGATCCGCCGCCGGAGCCGGATGCAGTTGCCAGTCTTTCATGTCGTACAGATGCTTGTAACGGTTCAGTACCCGCATCGATCCGTAGACCACCGGTGTAAAATGTTTATTAAGTTGATTTCCGTGTAAGGCTTTCAGGATTACTTCGGGTCCGATGCCGTTGTAATCGCCCAAAGTGATGCCAATAACCGGTTTCTGTGCTTGCTCGCTCATGATCGTTTCATCCAGTCAGGTTTGGGGTTATACTGACCTTGAAAATCAGGATAACTGGGCGAAGTTACGGCATCCATCAGGGAAATGGCCCTGCGGGAAGTCTTTTTTTGGCAAAGACCGTAGCAGGGAAAGTTTATTTCTGGCCTACGAGGATTATTCAAAATATCCTTTCCTGTCGTTTAGGGAAACTCTGAGCCTTGAAAATGGGTTGAATTATACGGACTTTCATGGGCGATACGAAAGTTTTAACTTTGACCTTTTATCAGCAATACCAGCCCAGCTTTGGCTAACTCCTTCTGCGATGAAACGAATTTTTATTTGTGATGAAATGCATCCCAGCCTGTTCGAAATGCTTGAGAAAGCCGGGTTTGCCTATACCTATCAACCCAAAGCCAAACGAGACGAGATTCTTGAACAGATTGACGACTATGAAGGATTAATGATCCGCAATAAAACCCGCGTGGACGAAGCTTTTCTACAGGCGGCCACGCGTCTGGAGTTCATCGGTCGGGCTGGGGCCGGATTGGATCTGATTGACCGGGAAGCCTGCGATCGCCATCACGTACGCCTGTTTGCGGCCAATGCCGGGAATATGGATGCCGTGGGCGAACATGCCCTGGGTATGCTACTGGCTCTGCTCAACCATATCCATACTGCCGACCGGGAAGTACGCCAGAAAATCTGGTTACGTGAAGCCAATCGCGGTACCGAACTGGGTGGAAAAACCGTTGGTTTGATTGGGTACGGGCATAACGGCCAAGCGTTTGCCAAACGACTGAGCGGTTTCAACGTGAACGTACTGGCTTACGATAAATACCGGGATGATTATTCCGATGCGTACGCCAAGCAGGCCACGATGGAGCAGCTTTTTGAGCAGGCCGACGTACTGAGTTTGCACATTCCGTTGACGGAAGAAACGAATTATCTGGTACGCGAAGACTTCATTACTCAGTTTCAGAAGCCTTTCTACTTGATCAACTGTTCGCGGGGAGAGATCGTGCAATTGGCCGCCGTGTTGCAGGGACTACAGGCTGGAAAAATACTGGGAGCTTGTCTGGACGTACTGGAAAACGAAAAACTCCACCAGCTACCCGCCGGTCCCGACGAAGTGTTTGACTCCTTGATTCAATTGCCGAATGTCATCTTCACACCCCACGTAGCAGGCTGGACGCACGAGAGCTACGTCCGCATTAACGAGGTGCTGGTGCAGCAGATTGCGGAGGCGTTTGGGCAACCGCACAACAACCAACCAATAACCAAAAACTAACTTGCTTTACCCAAAAAACATAGAAGAAAAACTCGGATTCGACCGGATTCGTCAGATGCTGAGCGAGGCTTGCCTGTCGTCGCTGGGACGGTCGTTTGTCGAGAAAATACGCTTTTCCGATCGCTTTGACCAAATCCAGAAAATGGTAGGGCAGGTGGCCGAAATGAAGGAAATTGTAGCTCACGAGCCGGATTTTCCGCAGTCGAATTACATTGACGTTAACGAACAAATTGCTAAAGCCCGCATCGAGGGAGCGTTTCTGGACGAAGAAGAATTTTTCGATCTCAAACTCTCACTGCGTACCATCCAAAGTATTCAGCGGTTTTTCGAAAATAAGGAAGAACCGAGTTTTCCGCACCTGCGGGAATTGACTGTACAGGCGTTCCAGGAGCGTAAAACCGACGACGAGGATAAACCCCGCCGGAGCAAAAGCGATGAGCTATCGCAGCTACTGAAGGAAATTGACCGGATCATCGATGATCGCGGTCGGTTGCGAGACAATGCCTCGGCGGAATTGCAGCACATTCGCCGTGAACTGATTGCTGAACAGGCCCGTCTGCGGCGGACGCTCGATTCGATGTTACGCACGGCTCAGCAAAACGGATGGGTACCCGAAGGAGCAACCATGACGGTACGGAATGGCCGGATGGTGATTCCGCTGGTAGCCGAGCACAAACGCAAAATTCGCGGCTTCGTACAGGATGAGTCGGATTCGGGGAAAACCGTTTTTCTGGAACCCGCCGATGCTCTGGAATCGAACAACGAAATTCGGGAATTGGAGTCGAGGGAACGCCGGGAAATCATCCGTATCCTGACTGATCTGACCTCGAAAGTGCGTCCCTATACCGAAGAGCTCAAGCGAGCGTATACCTTTCTGGGCATCGTGGATTTCATTCGGGCCAAGGCTAAACTGGCTCTGGAAATGAACGCCAACGCTCCATTTTTCGTCCAGCAGCCCCTCGTGGACTGGCACGGTGCTCGGCACCCCCTTCTGTTGATGAGCTATCAGAAACAGGGTCGGTCGGTGGTACCGCTGCACGTAAAACTGGATGCCACGCAACGCATTTTGCTCGTATCGGGTCCCAACGCCGGGGGTAAGTCGGTGATGCTGAAAACGCTGGGCCTGATCCAGTATATGTTCCAGTGCGGCTTGCTAGTACCTGTGGATGATTTTTCGACGATTGGGCTTTTCCGGAATCTGTTCATGGACATTGGTGATGAACAAAGTCTGGA
Organism: Siphonobacter sp.; assembly: GCF_048595215.1. NCBI lineage: Bacteria > Pseudomonadati > Bacteroidota > Cytophagia > Cytophagales > Cytophagaceae > Siphonobacter > Siphonobacter sp. Next base: position 1,093 of record NZ_JBMDWJ010000358.1, on the reverse strand, counting down.
AAACGACTTGTCCACGTACTCGTCGCACCTGACCAACATGAAGCATTTTCTGTTGCATTCGGACAAGAAAACACTGTTTCTGATCGACGAGTTTGGTACGGGAACCGAGCCGAGTCTGGGTGGAGCGATTGCCGAAAGTATCCTCAACGACCTCAATCGCTCAGGAGCTTACGGCGTCATCAACACGCACTATTCCAACCTGAAAACCTTCGCTGACCGTACGGAAGGGCTGGTGAATGGAGCGATGCGTTTTGATGCCGAACACTTGGAACCGCTCTACGAGCTGGAAATTGGTAAGCCCGGTAGTTCGTTTGCCTTTGAAATTGGCCGGAAAATCGGCTTACCCAAGCCCGTACTCGACGCGGCCCGGCAGAAGCTGGATCGCCATCAGGTGAATTTTGAGAAGTTATCGAAAGAACTGGAAATCGAGAAAAAGGTCTTCCAGGATCGGAACGCTCAGAACTTACAGCGACAGCAGGAACTGGATAAACTCACCGAGCAGTACCAGACGCTGAAAAGTTACCTAGATACGGAGAAGAAACGGCTACTTAACGAGGCGAAGGTTCAGGCGAAAGAACTGCTGCGAGAAGCCAATGCGAAGATTGAAAATACCATTCGGGAAATCCGCGAACAGGGAGCTGAAAAGCTGGCCACCAAGGAAATCCGTCAGCAATTAACCGATTTCTCGGCTCAGAAGCTCACACAGGAAGTAATTGCCCCACCCAAAGCCGCCCCAGCCCCGACGAATGAAGTGGAAGTCGTGGGTGGGACCATTACGGTAGGCTCATTAGTCCGGATTAAAGGACAGAGTACGGTGGGGGAGGTACTGGATCTGAAGGGAAAAGACGCCGTTATTGCCATTGGCGATCTGCGTACGACGGTGAAAGCGAACCGTCTCGAAAAGGTGTCCCGCAAAGAATTCAAAGCCGCTACGGGCGACGATAAACCCCGGGCCAAGCTCACGGGTGTAGATCTAAACGAAAAAGCCATCAACTTCTCGTTCAACCTGGATGTACGGGGTAAACGCGGCGAAGAAGCGATGGTCGCAGTCGATAATTTCATGGACGATGCCATTATGCTGGGTTACCCTGAG
>NZ_JBMDWJ010000357.1:0-11733 GCF_048595215.1 Siphonobacter sp. | reverse complement strand
GCCGACCTGCTGGATGGTTGCTTCCGTCAGGGCTTCTTTTTCTTCGTCCGTCAAATAGGGTAACACGCCCGTACTCCCCAGCGGAGCGATGCCGTGAGAGCCGTTCACCACCAGGCGTTCCACCAGTGATTTAAATAAGCCCAGATCGACCTTTCCAGCAGGGTCGAAGGGAGTAATTGGATAGGCGATAACGCCGTGAAAAGGTACATTCGTCATACGTAGTCAGGTAAGGCCGGGACCGAATGCCCCGGCCGGGTGGGTTTAGAGGTCACGACCTTCTTCTTCGCGTAAGGCCACGCCTAGATTTTGCAATTGGGGAGCGTTTTCGCAAGCCAGATACCGGGCTGGCTCGGTAGCACTCGTATTCTGGTGCCGATGCCAGGCCCAGGAAGGAATGTAAACGGCGTCGCCCGCCTTCCATTCCACGCGTTCGCCTTCCACTTCCGTCCAGCCCTGTCCTTCCAGTACGTAAAGCACCGTTTCGTAGGTGTGCCGGTGACGGTTGGTAAGCTGATCGGGTAGCAATCCGCCGATGGTCATGCTGACGTTCTGCGTGGGCAGATCGACGAAGAAAACCGGGTGCTTCCGCTCGGAAGAGAACTGCTCATGGGCACCCGCCTGCTCGACGTTTCGGTGAATCAGTTTTTCGGGACTCCGGAACACGGGACGTGCGTAGGTTTTGTGAAAATCGTTAGACGTGAATTTTTCGTCTTTGGGTGATGCAGTTTCCATAGGCCTTATTGATTCGTTACTAGTCATCGTTTCGTTGATTGACGTCACAAAAGTGCAGGCAGTTTGGACCCTACGAATCATCCAGTTTTCACAAATACTACTGGTCCAGATTGAATCTTGGTTATTGAGACTGGTACGTTCTTCAGGCTGATTAGTAAATCACCCTCAGTATTGAGGCGTAGATATGAACCAGTATTGAGGAACCCGTCAGAATCCAGTTCCTCTTATCTGATCCTTACATAACCTAGCTGATGCCCCCGTCTGCTTGCTCCTAAACTGGATCTCTATTCTTGTGTACATAAGCAGGATCCTATCCTCAATGAGAAAGTACCAGGAATACTTCAGTAGGCACGATAGATTTTATCAATAGACTCATTGATAAAAGAAAAATCGTCAAAATTATAATAGTTAGGAATCCTAACTACATTTGTCACGAACCTTTTACCAAGCAACGATGAGCGAATCACATGCCATTCCTGGATACACATACGGTGACGTATCCCAAACCACTCCCCTCTCGCTAGAGGAACTGGACTTACTTAAACAAACAGTACTATTTAGTCCGGAAGACGAGCGTTTTCTGCAACTGGCAGGTGATGTACTGGGGGATCAAACGGAAGCAATACTGGACGTTTGGTACGGTTACGTGGGCAGCCACCCGCACCTGCTGCACTACTTTAGTTTACAAGGCCAGCCCGACGCCCATTACCTGTCGGCGGTCCGGAAGCGGTTTGGTCAGTGGATCATTGACACTTGCACGCGTCCCTACGACACCGCCTGGCTGGCGTATCAGCAGGAAATAGCCCTGCGTCATCATACGGCTAAGAAGAACCGCACCGACGAGGCCAAGGCCGAACCCATTATTCACCTGCGGTACATCCTGGCCTTTATCGTTCCCCTAACCTTAACCATCAAGGATTTTCTGGCAGCCAAGGGACACGACGCAGAAACCGTAGCCAGTATGCACGCGGCCTGGTTCAAAGCTGTCACGCTGACCGCCGTACTGTGGAGCTATCCTTACGTTCACACCAACGAATTTTAATCACTTTATTCCTTTCAAAGCCATGCAAGTTTCTGTTTTTGATACCTACGTTACCCGTACCGATGGTACACTGATGCACTTCGACATTCTGGTACCCTCCAACGTAACCTGTACGGATACTATCCACCAGTACGGACAAACCTATCTGGCAACCAAAGGCCAAGCCGGACAACCTTTAACCGCGAAGGAATGTCAGTTCTGTCACATTGAACAGGCCACGGAAGAAGTACAGACCAGCATCACCAACCAGGGTTTTCACATCATTGAAATGCAGGGTTGCTACTAACATTCCCCATTGATTCCATCATCCTTTTACACGACCAATCATGAATCGTTCCCTTGCCCTTACATTCACTACGCTTGTTGTTTCTTCGGGACTTGCTCTGGCCCAGACTACGCAGCCCGGAGCCGCCTACAACAATGCCGATTTTAAAGTTACTTCGACGCAGGCCGTCTATCAATCCGATCTGGATCTGGTGGTTATGTCGATGAAGGTAAGCGGGCAGGCCGGGCGTACCGTGCCTAAACCATCGGGCAGTATGGCCAATGCCCCCGTACTTGCCTACGTGTTTCCGACTACGCTTCAGCCACAGGATGTCGGCTTTTCGCCCACCGAAGGCATCGTAGCCCTGGCCCTGACGTCGCACCCCGACATGGATGATACGCCACTGTGGGATGAAAACAATGATGGGAATTTTGATAATGATGGCTTGGTTTGGCACCCGCACTGGGTGGTATTGCAGGAAGATAAACGCGTACCCGGCGGACTCAGCGTGAAAGCCTTTCGCAAGGATGACAAGACCGTCGTACTGCCCAAAACGGCCCCGGGCGTGCCCATTTATTTTGATTCGCCGGGCTACAACGTAGTTACTTCCGGACCCACGATTCGAGTAGCCATTCCAGCCTACCGCATTCATAACCGTACGGATTTCCGTTTTGATGCGGTAACGTGCTACCTGCAAATGTATCACCCGGCCCACGGCGATACCGCATCGCATCATAAAGCAGAAGATAAGCCCCTGCTGGGCGTATACGCCGTGTATGGCGTGTTGTCGGGGAAGTTATCCCTGCCGTATTCGGTAACGAAGAAGTAATGGTTGGTATGGGATGGGTTTGCAACGCCCATCCCGTACCCCAAAAAAAGGCATTCACTCATTCTTTATTAGCATACGATGGAAACTACCTGCCTTCCCTTCGCTTCCTACCTGGAGGACCTCATTCAACAGCGTCAGTACGTGAAAGTCCAGTATTTTAGCGAACTTCACGAACTGATTACGCTTGATGCACTTTTTGTAACGCTTACCGATCCGGGAGATGGGCCGCTTGCCCTTCTTTCTTCGGGTGAGCAGATTGCGGTAGCCCAGCTGGTCAGTGCCGGAGGAAGGTTCGCCCCTGCGTATCAGGGTTATGAGCTGTACTGCGAAACCTGCGATTTTTGAATGACGGATTCCATATTCAATTTAGAACAACAAAACAGCTCCGTAGACGCCAAGATTGTAGCGGGGCTGGAACGGGTTGGGGAAGTATTTCGGGTGTTGCTCTGGCAACAAAGTCGGGATACGGGACTCAGTCCTATTCAGATTCAAGTACTGCTTTTCCTGGCTTTCCACGAACCTACCCAGTGTAAAGTTGGGTATCTGGCGAAGGAATTTAACCTGACCAAGCCCACCATTAGCGATGCCGTAAAAGTACTGGTTCAGAAGGCTCTGGTCCAACGTATCACGGACCCTCTGGACAGTCGCAGTCACCATCTGGAACTGACGCCCGCCGGAAAGCAAATGGTCGATCAGACCAGTTCGTTTGCCAACGTTCTGCACGGAGTAGTGCAGTCATTCGGGCAGGAACAGAAAACGATCCTGTACGAAAGTCTATTCAAGCTCATCTTTGAGCTTACGCAACGCGGCGTAATTCAGGTTCAACGCATGTGCAAAACCTGCCGTCACTACCGGTTTGATGGGCAGATTCATTACTGCGGTTTACTACAAATTCCGCTGGAAGCCGGGCTGTTACGGCTGGATTGCCCCGAGCACGAGCAAGTGCTTTAATCATCTCTGCTGCAGTAGCTTTAATCCGTCCTTTCGCTTCATTAACTCGTATGAAGTCCTGCTTTCACTTCGGTAATTGAACCGTGATTTCTCCGTGGAGCTGATCCCGGCTGGCTTTGAGCTTCTGATCCACCCAGATACAAAGTTTACTCTGATTGCCCGGCGTGGCTGGATCCCAGTCTTTTTTCCAGATGATGTCAACATCGTGCCCGTGGTAGCGGATATTGCCCAGGTAGAAATAGTCCCACTGCTGCTCGGGTACCAGGGGTGATACGGAAAATTTATTGTCATGAAAGGAGGTAAACCCAATCAGGTCTTCGATGATAATATCCGGAAATGTGGAGTGGAAATAATCGGACTCGCCGCCGAACGTCTTTCCATTACTCGGAATATACCATTCGCCAATGTTCAGTTCTTTCGTACCATGCATCCGGGCGAGCTTCTCGATGTAGTCGTACAGGAGTTGTTTCTGGGCGGACGAACTATTTCCCTGATACGATCGCAGGTAGTTGGCGTATCCTTTGTATACGACTGAGTTTTCAAAAGGCCAGCCCCGGCCGTTCCAGGCATAGGCCTGTTCATTGTAGTAGGGATGTTGCTGCTCCGCCGTCGTCATACCCGCCGCATTGTAAAAGCCTTTCCGCGAAGCAAACAGGTCCCAGGCTTTCGCGTAGGTCTGGTAGTTCTGCTTTGGTAACAACTGAAAATACCAGGGCGTATATCCCACCGACTCCCGTACCCGGGCCTCAAAATCGCCGATACCAAAGGCATTGTCTCCGGCACTCAGCGTATTGAAAAATTGATCCTGCGTGTTCCAGAGCACGTTTAGTACCTTTTGCTGAAGGGCCTGAGCTTTAGCCGTATACTCTTCTACTTTCGTAGTCTTGCTTGTATACCGCACCTGATCCCATCGGTACAGATCAGCCAGCGACTTCAGGTTGCCGTAGGCGTAACTGTTCACGGAAGGCCGAACCAGGTAATAGTCCGGGTACCCTTTCCGGAAAGCCGTAGGATAGTCTTTGGCCTGTTGCGATTGGGCGGCGTTACCCGTCGTTTCCCAACCCAGGTAGTATTTCCGCCAGTTATCTTTCGTGTACAGACTATACGGTCCCTGACTTTCAATCAGACCCAGAACGGCCGAAAGGCTGAATTCCATGCCATCGTACAGGTCGAGTATTTTGTACATGCCCGCCGTTTTGGACCGGGGCGTGTGCACCGTAAACAGCGAATCCCAGACCTGTTGATGCTTTTCCATTGCGGGCAATACCGCGTGCAGCCATTGCGGATCGGGATGAATTTTCTGAAAAGCCTCCACGCCGTTCACCATCCAGCTCGAAAAATGGTGACTTTCCGGTCGACTCAGATACGTCAGGAAATTCCCGTTCTCCCGCTGCGGTAGCCGGGAAGCCGAGCCCCGCATGAAATAATCCGCGTAGGACTTGAGAAAGGTATCATCCCGCAGCCAGCGTACGTCATAAAACTGATGCCCGGCGGGACAGGTAATGGCTCCGCTGAGGGAAGCCCAGGGTTTCACGCCGAAAAACTCGGTCACCACCCAGTATTTTTTGTGGTCTTCGGGATCGTCGTATTCTTTCAGGTGTTTGCTGATCATCCACCAGCGGTAATTATAAACCTTAGTCAGACTGTCGGCGGAGCTACGAAACAAAGGCACGTTTGCCAGTAAAAACGCTTTATTGTTACCAGCGTTAAAGGGGCCATCGGACGCCGGGCGATTGGCATATTGGTTGAACTCATCTACGTGAGCGGACAAGGTTTGTTTGGATGCATCTTTTAATCGCTGTAATTCACGGGTATACAAGGTTGATTTTTGACTGGTACAGGCCGTCAGGAAAAGCCAGCCCAGCCAACAAATCCCGGAGAGATAGCGACGTAGGAATGGAAGGAGTCGAGGTTGATTCATCGTTGGTTTAAGAGGTTAAGCCCGAAGGCTGATCTAAGGTAGTAGCGGAAAACGGAAGGTTTCAACTCGCGAGGCTTCAAAAAAGGATTTTGACCCTATTCTATCCAGTGAGAAACGCGTATTTCTTGATCTTAGGTAAGGAACGGACCACCATAAAACGGAGTTACCTCTCTAAAGAATAGTGAACAGGTAAGGCATGCGGTTGCCCGCTTTCTGGCGGGTCAACAAAGGTTTAAATAACCCTACTGATCCGAATTAGTGGATTAACCGTTGCCTTATTCATGTTTTTTCACGAAGAAACGCTTATATCACGCTACCTTTGCGGGTAAGTACCGAGCTTATATCACAAGACTCCCATCATGATTTATTTCTTTTCTGCGGATCGGGTTACTGTTTATGCAGTGGAAACCCAGCAGTCTCTTACGGATTCGGACCTTTCTAAGTTAAGCTGGCTGTTTGGCGATGCCCCCGTCCTTGCTGAAACCACCCTAAGCCAGGTGTTTACAGGTCCCCGGGCGGCCATGATTACCCCCTGGAGTACCAACGCGGTAGAGATTACCCAGAATATGAATATTCAGGGCATCAGCCGAATTGAAGAATTTACGCAGGTAGAAGCGGACTTCACGGACTTTGATCCGATGGTTTCTCAAAAATACACCGAGCTGAATCAGGCTATTTTCACGATTGATAGTACGCCTGAACCCATTCTGGAACTCGACGATATTGCCGCCTACAACCAGCAGGAAGGCCTTTCGCTGAATGAAGATGAGGTAGCCTACCTGAATGATTTGTCCCAAAAAATCGGTCGCAAGCTTACGGACGCGGAAGTTTTTGGCTTTTCGCAGGTAAACTCCGAGCACTGCCGTCACAAAATCTTCAATGGTACCTTCGTCATCGACGGCGAAGCTCAGCCGACCTCACTTTTCAAATTGATTCGCAAAACGTCGGAAACGAACCCCAACGGGATTGTTTCTGCGTATAAAGATAACGTGGCCTTCCTCAAAGGCCCCCGCGTGCAGCAATTTGCTCCCAAGCGGCCCGACGTACCCGAGTTTTATCAGGTCAGCGAGTTCGACTCGGTGATTTCGATTAAAGCGGAGACGCATAACTTCCCTACCACGGTGGAGCCCTTCAGTGGGGCCGCTACGGGTTCGGGCGGCGAAATCCGCGACCGTCTGGCGGGGGGGCAGGGTTCCATTCCGCTGGCGGGTACGGCAGTCTACATGACGGCCCTGTCGCGGCTGGAACAGGATCGCCCCTGGGAAAAAGCCGTGGCCGAACGCAAGTGGTTGTATCAAACGCCGATGGACATCCTGATTAAAGCGTCCAACGGAGCTACGGATTTCGGTAACAAATTCGGTCAGCCGCTGATTACGGGTTCGGTCTTAACCTTCGAACACGAGGAAGAAGGCCGCACGCTGGGTTACGACAAAGTGATTATGCAGGCCGGTGGTATCGGCTATGGTAAAGCCGAACAGGCGAAAAAACACGAACCAAAACCAGGCGATCAGATCGTGGTGATGGGTGGGGATAATTACCGCATCGGACTCGGTGGAGCGGCCGTATCTTCGGCGGATACCGGTAAGTTCGGTTCGGGTATTGAGCTTAATGCCGTACAACGTTCCAACCCCGAAATGCAGAAACGCGTGGCAAACGCCGTGCGTGGTCTGGTAGAAAGTGATCAGAACCCCATCGTATCGATTCACGATCACGGTGCGGGTGGTCACTTGAACTGTTTGTCCGAACTCATCGAAGAAACCGGCGGATCGATTGACCTGGATAAATTGCCCGTGGGTGATCCTACCCTTTCGGCCAAGGAAATCATCGGGAACGAATCGCAGGAACGCATGGGTCTGGTGATTGGTACCGAAGACCTGGAAACACTGCAACGCATTGCTGACCGCGAGCGGGCTCCTATGTACGCCGTGGGCGAAGTAACCGCGGATCATCGTTTTACGATTGCTTCCCACACGACCGATTCCAAACCCATGGATCTGGCACTGGCCGATATGTTTGGCAGTGCTCCCAAGACGGTCATGAACGATACTCGTTTGGAACGTACCTACCAGCCCGTCAGCTATGACGTAAACCAGCTGGAAACGTATCTGGAAGCAGTCCTGCAACTGGAAGCCGTGGCCTGTAAAGACTGGTTGACCAACAAGGTCGACCGTTGCGTAGGTGGCCGTGTAGCTAAGCAACAAAACGTCGGACCGCTGCACCTGCCCCTGAATAACGTGGGGGTGATGGCACTGGATTTCCAGGGTAAAGACGGCATTGCCACTTCCATTGGTCACGCTCCGATTTCTGCTCTGATTGATCCGGCAGCGGGTAGTCGGAATGCCATTGCCGAATCGCTTTCCAATCTCGTCTGGGCACCGCTTGAAGAAGGTCTGAAAAGCGTCTCGCTTTCGGCCAACTGGATGTGGGCCAGCAAAAATCCCGGCGAAGACGCTCGTCTGTACCAGGCCGTGCAGGCCTGTTCGGATTTTGCAATTAGCCTGGGTATCAATATCCCTACGGGTAAGGATTCCTTGTCGATGAAACAAAAGTATCCCGACAAAGACGTTATTGCCCCCGGAACGGTCATTATCTCGGCGGCAGGTCCCTGCGATAATGTACGCGGTGTTGTGGAACCCGTGCTTCAAAAAGACGGTGGATCGATTTACTACATCAACCTTTCCAGCGATCAGTACAAGCTAGGCGGTTCATCGCTGGCTCAGGTACTCAATCGCATCGGTAACGAAACACCCGATGTGGTCGACGCCGAAGCCTTCAAAACGGCCTTCAATACCATCCAGGAACTAATCAAAGCTGGAAAAATCCAGGCGGGTCACGACGTAGGTAGCGGTGGTTTGATTACGACGCTACTGGAACTTTGCTTTGCCGACCGCAACCTCGGAGCCACGCTCGACCTGAGCAGCCTGGGTGAGCAGGATAGCGTAGCGAAGCTGTTTGCCGAAAACATCAGTATTGTTTTCCAGGCCGATGCTTCCGTAGAAGCCCTACTGCAGGAAAAAGGCGTTGCTTTCCACAAACTAGGCGAAGTAACGGCTCAGCCCACGCTGACGATCAAGGATCAGCAGGCTACGTATACGCTGGACATTGACCACCTGCGGGACGTCTGGTTCAAAACTTCTTACTTGCTGGATCAGAAACAAAGTGGTCCCAAACTGGCCAAGGAGCGGTACGAAAACTACAAAAACCACGTACTCCAGTACAGCTTCCCGTCTCATTTTACGGGTCAGAAGCCCGAAGCCGGAGCCGTTCGTCCCAAAGCCGCCGTGTTGCGGGAAAAAGGCAGTAACTCCGAGCGGGAACTGGCGAATGCCCTGTACCTGGCCGGATTCGATGTCAAAGACGTACACATGACGGATTTGATTTCGGGTCGCGAAACTCTCGAAGACATCCAGTTCCTGGGTGCCGTCGGTGGCTTCTCCAACTCGGACGTACTCGGTTCGGCCAAAGGCTGGGCGGGTGCCTTCCTGTATAATGAAAAAGCCAAGCAGGCCATCGAACAATTCTTCGGTCGTGAGGATACGCTTTCGGTGGGCATTTGTAACGGCTGTCAGCTCTTCATTGAACTGGGCCTGATCAATCCCGAGCACGCCGAGAAGCCCAAAATGCGGCACAATGATTCGCACAAACACGAAAGTCTGTTTACTACGGTAACGATTCAGGAAAACAATTCCGTGATGCTTTCGTCGCTGGCGGGCAGTACGCTGGGTGTGTGGATTTCCCACGGGGAGGGACGTTTTGAAATGCCCTACGCCGAGAGCGAGTACCACATTGCGGCCAAGTACGCCTACGAAACGTATCCGGCCAGTCCTAATGGATCTTCGTTCCATACGGCCATGATGAGCGATCAAACGGGTCGTCACCTCGTGATGATGCCCCACGCCGAGCGTTCGGCCCTGCAATGGCAGTGGCCCTACTACCCGGCGGGTCGTACCGACGAGGTATCACCCTGGATGGAAGCCTTCGTCAACGCACGCAACTGGCTTTTGAATCATAAGTAATACGAAACGGGCTCTGCAAACGGAGCCCGTTTTTCATTGGAACCCCTACTCCCGGCTGGAACTTTAGATCTTGCTTGCGTTGAAACGCCGGACTGCCGTAGATTTCGACTTTAATTGACACAGAAGTTGAAAGAACGTTTTTCGTATCGCTTCCGAGTAAAGGGAACAGCAGTTCTGGGAGCCTGCTGCTTTGGCGTGGTGGTGCCCACCTTTTACGTACCCATGGAACTGGGATCTACGGCTCACCTGCTTTCCATTCTGGTAGCTACCGTGACCAGTTATGTGATCTGGGAAGGCAGTAAATTCATTCAGGCCCTGACACTGTATTTTTTCCCCTGGGAGAAAAGCCTGACCCAACATCTGGTGTATGAGGTACTGGGCATTTTCCTGTTCTCCTCCCTGATCCTGATCTGCGGGATTTTGCTATACAGCCGTCTCGTTTCTTCGGTCCTCATTACGGCGGGGGTAATCGTTCAGAATGGCTTTGTCTCTTTTCTATTGGCCCTTTTATTCATTGCCTTTAACGAAGGAACTTTTCTGTTTAATCAATGGAAAAAATCGCTTTTGGAACAGGAAAAACTACGGGAGGAAAACCTAGTAGCTCGCGTCGAAGGGTTGAAAAAACAGCTCGATCCGCATTTTCTCTTCAATAGTTTGAGCGTACTCAGTGGCGTTGTGTATCAGGACCCCGCTCTGGCCGACCGTTACATTTCCAAGCTGGCTCAGGTGTACCGTTACGTACTGGACCATACCGAAGAAAAACAGGTTCCCTTATCGGCGGAGATGGCCGTGGTGGAAGCGTACTGCTTTTTGCTGAACGTGCGGTTTTACAATAAAATCCAGATGCACCTGCGGATTGCAACACCTGCTGCTCAGGTTTTACCCCTGTCTATTCAGCTGCTGGTCGAAAACGCGGTGAAGCATAATTACATTTCCGAGGACCATCCGCTGAGTCTGTCCATTTACACGGAAGAGCAGGTCGTATGGGTAGAAAATAGTTTACGCCGAAAAACGGTAAAAGTCCCTAGTAGTGGGATTGGTCTGCAAAATCTGGAAGCCCGCTACCGTTATTTTTCCGGGCAGTCCATTCGCATTGAAGAAACGGCGGACACGTTTCGCGTGGGCTTACCCCTTTTGAACGATTCATTATGAACGTAGTCATTATTGAAGACGAGTTTTTTTCGGCCGAAAAGCTCCGTATTCTGCTTCAGCAAATTGATCCTTTGCTGGAGGTCTTGGCCGTACTGCCTTCGGTTGAAAAGGCGGTAAACTGGTTTAGTACCCATCCCGAACCCGATCTGATTTTCTCGGACATTCAGCTGGAAGATCAGGAAAGTTTTGCCCTCTTCGAGCGGTTAGCCATCGATGCTCCCATCATTTACACCACGGCTTACGATCAGTACGCGATTCAGGCATTCAAGCAAAACAGTATTGATTATCTGCTGAAACCTATTAATCCGGAAGAGCTGCGGGCGGCGTTGAAAAAGTACGAGTACCTCTCCCAGCGGTTTGTATCAAAGAACCCGGAAACGCCTAAATCCGAGCCTAAGGAACGATTTATGGTTCGGAAGGGAAATGGATTTACGGTCGTCAAGGCCCAGGACATTGCCTACTTCAAAAGCGATCAGAAGCTAAGCTTTCTAATCACGTTTGATGGACAGAAACTACTAGTTGATGCAACCCTGGAAGAACTCACCGAACAAGTCGATGCCCGGCGGTTCAACCGCATCAGTCGTAATCGTCTCGTTTGTATTGACAGCATCCAGAAAATTCACCCGCACTTCAACGGTCGTCTCAAGCTGGAACTGATTCCCGCCGATGAAGAAGAGGTGTACGTAAGCCGCGACCGGGTACAGGCGTTTAAGGAGTGGATTAATTCCTGATAGTATTGGTCGGTGTGTCCGCTTAAGGGTTTCTGGTTCTTGAATCAAGAATCAGTTTTTCAGTACCAGCACTTGACAGTACTCAAATAGCTAC
>NZ_JBMDWJ010000356.1:0-26795 GCF_048595215.1 Siphonobacter sp. | reverse complement strand
TAGGAATGGGCTGTTTAAAATCCGGACAGCCTTTTCCGGCCGGAATGGACTTCAGTTCTTCCCAGGCACGATCGGAGACGGGGCCAGTCGCCTTTGTCGTGCGATCTAACGTTCCGTCATGCAGAATGACCAGCTGAGAATCGCGGGTTGTTCGTACGTCAATTTCCAGATAATCAGTACCCTGACGCAACGCCTCCTGAAAAGTGGCCAGCGTATTTTCAGGAGCTAGCCCCGAAGCTCCCCGGTGAGCAGAAATTAGTATAGTTCGGTTCGTATTCATCGCCAGTAGTCCCGACACGATTAAGATCATAACCAAAAATACTACCGCCCGTAATTGCTTTTGCATGCGAGTAAATGTGAATGCTGGAGGTAATACGGCAAAGGCGATGAAAAGGACTACTGCTGGCTGTGTTAATTTGAAAATAATAAGGAATGATTCGACGGAGCAGCCTTGATAATACCCAGATATCTGCCTAGCCAATAGGGGAGTAGCCAGGTATCTCCGGCACTGAATTCACTCTGACCAGTACCGTTTTCATCCAGAATAAAGGTATTACGATTGTGCCGCTGCATGGGTCGCTCGGTCGGAGATATTACCTGCGACGTCGTTTGTTTACGGAAATTGTCGGGTAAAAATCGTAGATCCTGACGATGACTGTTTTGAATACGCCAGTCAATCAAATCCAGTGGATAGTGCTGTAAATACCAGACCGATTCTTTAACATCGAACGTTTTAGTACCCGTCAAGGCAGTGAAGAAATTCCAGGTTGCATCTTTTTCCGGACGCTCGGCTTGCCAATGATCGATGATCGCTTTCCGATAGTGAGATCGTAAGGTATCATTGAACGCGTAACGATAGAGACCCCAATAGCCAAGAAAATACATCTCGTCGTCGGAATGATTCCAGCCCTCCGAGAGCAGCTTACTATGCTCGTCGGCGTTGTCCGGAGCTTTACCGATTTCGTTCATGGGGCGGGTGAGGTTCGCCAGATACCCGTGTTTCTTCATTAGTTCAAAGGCCTTCTGGCGGTACTTTTCCTTTTTTGTAAAATGAAAAGCCGTTTGCAACATCCCGATGATATTGGAGGAATTGAGCTTTCGGTCGCCCACATTTACCGGAAATGAATTGACGTATTCAGGATTCCAGCGGCCCCATTTGGTCGGTTTGCCATCGTAATCTACCAGATACAAATCATGGCTGACAATGTGATTCATTAAGGTATCCAGCAAACGAATGGCTTTTGCTTGCAGATTCGGATCATTGACCAATTCGGCCACCGTAGCAAAAGCGAATACGTGGCCAATGGCCTCGTCGCTACTGGTGGTGGCCTTCCAGGTCCAGCCCGGTTGCGGGGAATTTTGCCAGACTTTAGAATCGGCTAACTGAGACCTGATACTGCTTCGCTCGAACGAACGAGCCGGAAATCCGGGAACAGGTGTAACGGTATAAAGCCGTTCCAAGGCGTCCAGCGATTCACGGCAATTTTCCAAAGCCTGTTTTTCTTTAGTTGCCGCATAACGAAACGCCTGACTGCCCAGATACATCGAAGTCCAGAGACCGTCGTTATCCGCATCAGCGAGGTAACCTGTGGCAAGATTACCCTTCTCCATTCCTTCCAGCGAAGCATTGAAGCCATTACGAATATGCCGGGTTATAACCTGATTTTCAAAGAAATAAGCTTTATCCTGGAGAGTAATCCATTGTTTGCTGAGTTGAGCCAGTCCTTCGGTAGTCAAAACCAGAATAGTCTGCTGCGGTCCTTGGGTTATGGATACGACCTGATCTCCCGGTAACCAGCGTTCTCCCTGAAAATAAGCATAGGTTCCATCGGGTTTTGGCGTAAACACCCCCTGGTTTGTTCCCAGCCACGGACGCCCCTCAATGAGGGCGATGGCAGAAATAGACACACTCGGAAGTTTAGTATGTAGCGTAGGCTGCTTCGCTCTTTTATTCCAGTGATAGTAGCCTTTTTCACTGCCTAGATAGATACTGGTATCGTTCAGGGCAAAACTGGTGAAACCTTCGCCGGAGTAATAGTTCTGTAGTTGATTGTTCTGGAGCGTATAAAGATTGTTAGCGGTCAGAATCCAGAAGGTATTCCGTGCGTAATGAATCGCCTTTACATTTTCTCCGGTCAGTTTCGTCTGCCAAAGGGTTAGTGAATCGCTGAGGTATTCCAATGAAGTACCATCCGAAACTAGAAAGCGGTAGTCGTCCCCCCCGGCGAAGAGCTTCGCCTGAGGTAGATGATGAGTTAACTCCCTACGCCCCGCCCAGGCATTACTCCACAGTTTGCTTTCATCGAGATACCAGAACTGATTCTGATATACGTTCATCGTCCGGATTTTAGTACCCTGCATCGAGCGATAACGCGTATCGGGCATCAAGGTACCCGGATGTAAGAACTGGCCATTCGCGGGCATAAAAAGCTGACCTTCCGATAAGCACTGAACGAGGTGGTTACGATCACTGAAAACTTTTCCATCCGTACGCACCGTCCCGTAATACTTGACGCTGTACCACTGCTCAAAGGGTTTGTCCGGGACTTGCGAAAAACCGATTCCGGACCAGAAAACAAGTAGAAAAGTCAATCTCCAGCTATTCATCTTATTAGATTCTTTTAGTACTCCCTAATACACCTGTACCGCTAAAAAGGACTAGTTTTTGTTTGAAAATAGGTGCAATGTGAAGCGTAAGCACAATTAATATTACCCCAGTATGAAGTTTTATAGGCTTACGTAAATTGAGGTCAACTTTACGCAAATTGCGTAATAATCATTTCAGAAGGTCTTCTATTTTTGCGGAAGATCGGAGGAAATAATGCTAAAAAATATCGGCGGCGATGTCCGATTTAGTCTGACATTTAACTTTAATTATCGACCGTTTAAGTTTTTATTCAATGATTTATTTGAGTAAAAAATTATTTTATTAACCCAGCATCTTTATGAATTACTGTACAGAAGATACGTCCCTTCGGACGGTATCCGGTGAAGCTTTTGTCTTTTCTAATCTGTATCAACATTACTACACGTCTGTTTTGAAATTCTGTTCAGATCTTATTAAGGATCGGGCCGAAGCGGAAAACATTGTTCATGATGTTTTCGTGAAAATGTGGACACGGCGTAGCTCACTCAAGGCGGAGATGAATTTAAAATCTTACCTCTTTACTAGTGTAAAAAATCTTACACTGGATCGATTAAAAGAAATTCAAAAGTCAGCATTAGTACAAAAACAGTTTCTTCTCGAAGAACCTTTTGAAACGCAGGAAGAGGAGGAAAATTTGCGATTGCAGCATTTGAGGGAAGCTTTGGGCAATCTTTCTGATAAAAGGAAGCAAATCCTTTTTCTAAATATTCAGGAGAAAAAATCGTATCAGCAAATTGCGAATGATCTAGGAATTTCGAAGAATACAGTGAAGAACCATCTCATTGTCAGTAAGAAAATTATACGTGATCGAATGCTATGGTCTAAATACTGATTGACTGCTGTAGTACTTCTGATCAAACGGTTAATTAATCCATCACTCACTCCTATAAAATGGGCGAGTAGAGATGTACGGTGTCCGTAAGTGATTTTATCCTTTTATCATTCTCTATTTCTTTCTCCCTTTTTCATGCCTAAATGATTTAAAAATTACATCAAAAATCATGCTTTTTATCAAAAATGTTAAACCTCTACCAAAGTCATTGGTGTGGGTGTTACTACTGATGCCCTGGATTTACTTTCAATCCTGGGCAAATGTTCCTCTTCAAACGATTACCGGAAAGGTAACCTCGGCCAAAGACGGATCTCCTATTGTTGGCGTAAATGTACGGATCAAGGGCTCTTCAGTGGGAACCACTACGAATCAGGCAGGCCAGTATTCCATTAGTACTTCCTTGGATCAGGCAGTACTGGTGTTCTCTTTTATTGGCTACCAGTCTCAGGAAATTGTAGTCGGAACTCAAACGCTTGTGGACGTTGCTCTGGTAGAAAGCGATGCTGCACTTCAGGAAGTAGTCGTAACGGCTCTGGGGATTCAGCGGGATAAACGTTCACTGGGTTATTCCGTGGGTGAAGTGCAGGGAAAAGACATTACTCGCGTAGCTCAGGAAAACGTGCTTAACTCCTTAGCCGGAAAAGTAGCGGGGGTACAGATTAGTCAGACGGGCCCGACGGGTTCTTCGGTAAGTATGGTCATTCGCGGGGCAAAATCTTTAAGTAATGATAATCAGCCCCTGTTCGTAGTGGATGGCGTTCCTTTGGCGAATTCGCTGAACAACGTAACGGAAATGGGGTCGGGTAATAAAGTAGATTATGGCAACGCCATTTCTGACCTGAATCCTGAAGATATTGAAAGTGTATCGGTGTTGAAAGGCCCTAGTGCAGCGGCACTTTACGGATCACGAGCCGGAAATGGCGTCGTTTTGATTACAACCAAGAGCGGTAGTAAGATTAAGAAAATGACAATTTCGGTGACGACCAATACGGTTCTGGATCGTCCTTTCCGATTTTTAGAGCGTAATAATCAGTTTGCGTCGGGGGTCTTCCCGTACACGCCGGCGTTTAATCCCTATCCCGGCGGTGTACTGCAAATTGAAGAAGGCTCGGCGGCGGGTAATGGCCCGGAATTAGATAAAGGGTACAAAGCCATTCAGTGGAATAGTCCGCGTGATGCCAATGGTAATCTGGTGCCGCTGGATCTGGTTTCTCATCCGGATAACGTCCGTAACTTCGTTCAAACGGGTATTACTTCCACGAATGGTATCTCCATCGCCAACAGTACGGACCGCATGAGTTACCGGCTTTCGTACGCCAACATGCGTAATCGAGGCGTTATTCCGGGTTCTGATTTATACAAGAATACCCTTAGTTTGAATGCTACCGTGAAGCTGCATAAGAAACTAACGCTGAGCAGCAGTATTGACGTTAGCCGTAACAACTCTAATAATCGTCCTTCGGGTGATCGGGGTACCAATCCCATGCAGTGGGCGTATGCCGTTTCTCCGCACATTGACATCCGCGACCTGAAAAATTACTGGGTTTCGGGAAAAGAGGGAATCGAGCAACGTACGCAGGCTGCGGGCGAATACAACAACCCGTATTACCTGGCTCACGAAGTGAAGAACAGCTTTGTGCGTGATCGGATGTTTGGTAACCTGAAAATGGACTGGCAACTCACGCCCGAATTTAGTCTGATGGCTCGTTACGCAGTGGAGACGTATACGGAACAGCGTGAGACGAAAATCCCGTTTGGGTATACGGACGAACCTAAAGGTGCTTACGGGATTACGAACATGACCCGTTATGAACGCAATGCCGACTTTTTAGCGACGTATAAGAAAAACCTAAATCAGTTTCACTTCTCGGTATCCGCCGGAGGCAACGTGCGTTACCAGAACGGAACCGATCAGATTACGTCCTCGAAAAATAAGGCAGGTTTGATTCTGCCGAACCTGTACACCGTTCAGAACATTGCGGTGGCGAACATTAACTATTCCAACAGCCGATTCCAGCGGGGTATCAATAGCCTGTATGCACTGGCTAACTTGGGTTTCAAAGACATGATTTATCTGGATATTACGGGCCGTAACGACTGGTCAAGTACGCTTCCCGCGGATAGTCGTTCGTACTTTTATCCGTCTGCTTCCTTGAGTGTGCTGGTGAATGAAATGGTTTCAATGCCGCAAGCTTTCAATCTGGTGAAACTCCGGGCCGGAGTGGCTCAGGTAGGTACGGATGCGAATCCCTACAACCTGTATAATACCTTGGCGAACGCCGGTGCCTGGGATGGAATCACTCGTTTGGGAACGTCCGCTACCTTGTTAACGCCCAACCTAAAACCTGAAATTGCGACTTCGATGGAAGCGGGTCTGGATCTGGCTTTGTTGCATAATAGCTTACGCTTCGCCGGAACGTATTACGTTTCTTCGAATAAAAACCAGATTATCAGCACGACCTTGCCCTCGTCTTCCGGTTATTCTTCGAAAAACGTGAATGCGGGCTTGTTAGAAAGCCGGGGTGTTGAACTCTCGCTGGGCGGTACGCCCATTGATCGGAACGGCTGGCGTTGGGATGTTACCGCCAACTTTACCCGAAATACAACGACCATCAAGCGTCTTTCCGATGGACTCAAAAGTTATACCCTCTGGACCGATGCCAAAGGGGGTGCCTGGACGTACGTAGGAGAGAAGATCGGCGACATTTATGATGCTGAATTAGTGACGGTTACGGATCCCGCTTCGCCTTACTACGGTTATCCAATCCTGGATAAAAATGGCTCCTGGCAAGCGGTAAGTGCCAGCAACACCCGTAACAAAATCGGTAATTTCAATGCCGACTTCATGTTAGGCTTACAGACGTCTCTTTCCTACAAGCGTTTCACGCTGAACATGAGTTTTGATTGGCGTCAGGGGGGGAATTTCATCTCGCAGACCTATCGATACATGGAATCTGATTTTAAAACGAGTCGATTCCTCAACAACGTAATCAATCCCAATGGTTTGTCGGGCGATGCCCTGCGTAATCACTTGGTAGCCAATGCCGATCAGATGATTCGGGTAAATGGTAACAACTTCCACGTCGTAGGCGGTCCGACGGCGGCTTATGGAAGTTATCCTTTTGAGTCGGGTGGGGTGGTTTATCCGTATGGGGGCGTCTTCAACCCCGGCGTGATTGCTCAGTACGATGCCAACGGAACCATTACGGGGTACACGGAAAACCTCGGCTCCAGTGGTACCAAATACCTTCCATATGCCGATAACTATCCCTGGGATTTTGCCCGGGTGGCTCTATTCGATGCTTCATTCCTGAAACTGCGTGAAGTAAGTCTGGCTTACGAACTGCCTGCCACTTTTGTTCGATCCTTAGGTCTGCAAAATGCCAGCTTCTCCGTGTACAGCCGCAATATCATGCTTTGGACGGCGGCTAAAATCGGTATTGATCCCGAAACGGCTTTCCAGCCCCAGTCGGGTACGCAGGCAGGAACGCAATTCAAACAGGGTATCGAGCGGTATAATGTTACGCCCTGGGTCATTCCCGTGGGCTTTAAACTGGGTCTAACTTTCTAAGGATGAAAACGTATTATAAATTTTCCTTTCTGCTGGTTTTCAGCGTATTGTTTTCCTGTAAGGATTTAACGGAACTGAACGTTAATCCGAACGGAATTCAGGCGGACGTCGCCAATCCAAACCTGGTGCTGTCAACGGTATTAACCGAAGCTCCCAAGCTGTATTTGAATTTAGGTTTTGGAGATATTTCGGGCGTTATGCAGCATACACAAGGTGACGCCTGGTTTATTTCTCGCAACGATTATGATTGGGCGGGCAGCCAAAGCTGGACGGCGTATTATGACGTTCTGCGTAACAATCAGATGGTATATAATCGGGCCGTTGACTTGAAGTATGAATTCCATCAGGGCGTTACACTTACCATGCGGGCGTTCCTGTTTGGTCTCATTACCGATCTCTGGGGTGATGCTCCTTACTCCAACGCCTTGAAGGGGGATTTGGGCGGTAATGAATACACCCTGCCCCAGTACGATTCGCAGGAAAGCATTTACGCTGGGGTGCTTGCTGATTTAGAAAAAGCAAATACGCTACTTTCAAAAGCAACGTCTGAGTACCAGGGAATTGATGCCAGTACTGATGTGATTTACGGAGGCAGTCCTGCCAAATGGCGTAAACTGGCGAACTCTTTAGCTCTTCGGTATTACCTCCGCATTTCAGCAAAATCAGCGGCAACGGCAAAGGCTGGTATTGAGAAAATCGTAGCGAATCCAACGCAGTATCCGATCATTACGGAGGCTGCGGATGATGCCACGTTGGCTTACGTAGGTAACAACGCGGGTGATTCCTGGCCTTCCAACACCGTATACGATGCCAGCGGGAGTAACTATCGTCGCATTAAAATGTGTGCAACCTTAGTCAAGGCTATGCAGGCTGTTAATGACCCACGGTTAGCCGTATGGGCCAAAAAAGTGGAGACGCCATTGGTCGTGGATGCTACCTTGCCCGCCGGAACGGACGTGATCAAAGATGGCAAACGTTACCTGTCTCCCGACAAAGTAGGTACGACTCCGATCGATACAAACGCGGATTATGTGGGTTTACCTCCCAGCGTTTCGGCTCTGCCCTCATCGTATAATCTGAATCCTACGCCGGGTCAGCTTTCGTATAACCCGCACGTTTCTTATTTAAACGATAGCTATAAAGCAGGGAAAGGCTCCTTATTGAAAGCCCGCCTCATTTCTGCCGCTGAAGTTCATTTTATTCTGGCCGAAGCTGCTCAAAAAGGCTGGGCGGCCGGGAGTGCCCAAACGCATTACGAATCAGCCATTAAAGCCTCGATGACAACCTGGGGCGTTTCTTCGTTCGCGACCACTTATCTTGGCAACGAAGGGGTGAAGTATAAGGGAACACTGGAACAACTCATCCAACAAAAGTGGATGGCCAGTTGGACAGCCGCTACGGAATCGTGGTTTGATTTCCGTCGTACGGGTTTGCCTGCGTTAACGCCGGGCCCGGCAGCGAACCGTCGCGTACTTCCAGTTCGTTTCTATTACATGGCCGATGAAGTACGGATTAATGAAGCAAATGCGGCTTCTGCCATTGAGCAGTTACAAGAGACTGCCTACTCGCAGGCCGATGGTAAAAACAGTGCCTGGTCGAAGAGCTGGTTATTAAAGGGTACTGCTAAACCCTGGTAGCATTACTTGCTAAAAATCCAGGAAGTCGTACTTCGGCTTCCTGGATTTTTCATTCGATAGGTTTTGTATCTTATGTAAACTATTTTCATCTAGTGTCAAGGATAATCCTAAGAAAATCAAAGCCTTACGGAATCTCTTTCAGGCGGTCGATTAATTCACGGCGGTAGGTAAGTCCAACCGGGATGACTGCCGTACCCACGAAAACCTCATTGCCACTCATCCGGTCTATCTTGTTTAGGGGAATGAGATACGACTTATGAATTCGCATGAACTGAGTGGAAGGTAAGCGACGCTCTACTTCCGTCATGGTCATGGCGACTAAATACATCTGCTGAGCTGTGAATACCTTAATGTAATTTCCCCAGCTCTGGATATACGCCAGCTCGCTGTAGGGAATACGCATCCAGTCCGCATCTACTTTTATGACCAGGGATTGAGGCGATACAAGCTCGGGCGTTTCTTGCTTTTTCTCTTTTTCAGCGGACGCCACGACTTTGTCAACCGCTTTCAGGAAACGGGGTAGTTCAATGGGCTTCAGTAAATAGTCCACCACACCATACTCGTAGCTTTCGAGGGCAAACTCCGAATAGGCGGTCGTCAGAATGACGCGAGGGGGGTGAGCCAGCGATTGCAGCAGTTGCAAGCCCGTAATCTGGGGCATGTTAATATCCAGAAACAGCAGATCAACGGGTTGCCGGTGTAGGAAATTAATGGCTTCCAGGGCATCGTAACAATTGCCTACGAGTTCCAACTGGTCGACCTGGGCCATGTAATGCTGGAGTACATAATGGGCGGCCGTTTCATCATCAACGATCAAACATCGCAATCGATTAAGCATGGGCTTGAGCAGCTAGTTGAATTTCTAAGTGCGTAGTAAAACGATCCTTCTCCTGGCTTAAGATAAGCTGATGTTTTTCAGGATACAGTATTTCGAGCCGTTGTCGGGTGTTTTGTAGGCCCACCCCCGTCGATTCTCCCTTGGGTCTATGGGAAGAGAGCGAGTTTTCGATCAGTAGTATTAACTGACTCTGTTTTAACTGTAGCGTAATGTGAACAAAGCAGCCTTTGATGTCGCCCGTACCATGTTTGAAAGCATTTTCGACAAGTGGCATTAACAGTAAGGGAGCTACCTGGTAGGTCTGCAACTGACGTTCTTCGGTCGGGTAATGATAGCTGATTTGACACCGCTTCCCCAGTCGTTCCTGTTCCAGGGTTACGTAGCTGGTAATGAATTCTACTTCCTGCTGAAGTGAAACGAGTGAACGGCGACTGCTCTCCACCTGATACCGCATCAGCTTCGATAACTGCATAATAAGATTGGGCATTCGGTCGGGCTCATGCAGACTGATTCCGTAGAGGTTATTTAGTGTATTGAAAAAGAAATGAGGGTTCAGCTGATCGTGTAAAAAGCGAATTTGTTCGTCCTGCTGAAGCAATTGGTCCGTACTGCGTTGTTGCTGTTGCTGATAAAACCGTTGTAGCAGAAAAATAGCTACGAGTACCAATAAACTGACGAAATGGGCGGCTAGTAAAAAAGGGCCCGCTTCCCACCATCCTTCCTGCGGATTGAATTCCGGATAAATCCAGAAGTTAGCTCCGTAGATGATAAAGCTACCCACCACCAAAGCAGAGAGGGTGTAGGCGAGGTAGGGCTTAATTCGCTGCTTGAATAATAACGGAAATAAAAAGAAGCGATGAAGCTGGGCCTGGCCGTATAGCAGTATGAAAAACAGCAAGGCTCGTCCCAGATCGTTCCAGGAGGTAAGCTGATTCCAGGCATTCAGCGACATGAGAATGAAAAGAAACGCAAAAATTAGGATTTCCTGTAGCCAGACTTTCGGTGTATTTCTATCCTGGGCCTCTGTCATCGGTAGAGTTATTTTCGAACAAAGCAACCAAAAGCATTTAGCTTTTGCAATTGAAAAGGACCAACGCAATTGATCCTTAATTCAGGCGAGTTGATCATTTTTAGTGGACGTTTTCCAGAGCAGCAAACCTACTTTGTGGCCAGATGACCCGCTACTTTCTAGCAGAATCATAGCCATGAATAAATATAACTTCTGGAGTATACTACCCTTGTTACTAGTGTCCCTGTTCACGCAAGGACAGCAATTACCCAGCTCTTCGCTCAATCCAGGCCAGCTGACGGGGACGCTGGTGGATTCTCTGACGAGTCAGCCCGTACCTTTTGCGAGTATAGCCCTTTTATCCGAATCCGGAACCCTGATCACGGGTCAGACGACTTCTGAATCCGGTCAATTTTCCTTTGCAAAACTCAGTAACGGAAGTTATGGATTGAAAATCACCTACGTCGGCTACCAGGCCCGTACCCTGAGTGGCATACGAATCACCGATAGCCAACCCCTCCAAACACTGGGTACTATTCGGCTAAAGGCCCTGAGCCGACAGTTAAACGAAGTACGGATTAGTACCCGAAAAGCATTGATTGAGGAGAAAGCAGATCGGCTGGTTTATAATGCGGCCAGTGATCTTACCAATAAAGGAGGTACCGCCGTGGACGTACTACGAAAGGCCCCCATGCTTACTGTCGATGTCTCCGGGAAAGTTCAGATTCGAGGTAGTTCAAGTATCAAAGTGTTATTGAACGGACGGCCTTCGGGCTTGCTGGCTCGCAACCTGAGTGAGGCACTGAAGATGATTCCCGCCAATACGATTCTGGCCGTTGAAGTAATGACGAGTCCGGCCGCTCGTTACGATGCCGAGGGGGCGGGAGGCGTCATCAACATCATTACCAAGAAGCAGCTCAAAGGGTCCAACGGGAATTTAGATGTAACGGCGGGTAACTACGTGCAGTCACTGGGCGGAAGCTACGGGTTCAAGCGGGAAAAATTTGGGTTAACGTTTTCGGGAAATACCAATGCCGAGCGGGAAAAAAACATCGCGGAAATGACGCGTACCTCGCTAGCGGATGGCCAAGCCACTGGGGAATTGTACCAGCGGAGTTATGCCAACAATGTGAGTCGGGGCTGGTTCGGAGATCTGAGTATGGAGTATGCCTTCGATACGCTTAATCGGGTTAACTTCTCGATGAGCAGCTGGGGTGGTACCTGGCCGGGTTCGAGTACCCTTTACAATCGCTTTCAGTCCATCAATCCTCCCGTTACGCAGGAATATAATCAGGTAGTCGATCAAAAGAATCCTTTTGGTAATCTGGAATGGAATCTGGGCTATACCCGATTGTTTCGCAAGCCTAAGCAGGAACTGAGCCTGCTGGGGCAGTATAGTTATACGTTCGACAACACGCGGTATGTGAGTAATCAGTTTGATTTGACGAATCAGCCCCTGTACCGGGAGACGAGTACCAACCTCAGCCGTAACCCCCAATGGACCTGGCAAGTCGACTATACACATCCTTTCTCTAGTAATGGTCGACACGTATTCGAAGTGGGGGCGAAACTGGTACGGCGAGAAGTAAGCAGCGTTTATGAGGTATACCATAGCCAGTTCGAAAACGTGGCCCAGCTCATTCTCAGTAACGACCGCTCGAATACGTTCAAGTATAGTCAGCAAGTCATGGCTGGGTATGCTTCTGTAAAACTGACAAACCGAAAATTATGGACCCTTCAGCTGGGGACCCGGCTGGAAAACACGAAGATGTACGGGCAGTTTAAAACCACAATTCCTCCTTTTCAGGTAGATTTTCAAAACCTGATTCCCAGTGTCGTACTGTCGAAAGAGTTAACCACCCAGCAGTCGATCAAGGTATCTTATACCCAGCGGATTTCGCGGCCGATGATCTGGGATTTGAATCCCTTTATTAATGCCAGTGATCCCAAAAACCTCGTAGCGGGGAATCCCAAATTACGGCCTGAACTGGCCCATCTGGCTGAGCTAGCGTACTCGGTGACTACCGAAAACGGAACGTACGTCAATCTGAATCTGTACCGAAGGCAAACGGCTAATTCGATTGAAGACGTACGAACCGTTGACAACGTCGGAGTTTCGACGACGATGCGTCAAAACGTGGCCCGCAATGAACGTACGGGTCTAAACCTCAATGCCGCCGGAGAATTCGGACGCAACCTGAAAGTAAACGGGGGCGGGGAGTTGTACTACGCTCACTTCAATAGTCCATCGCTGGGCATTAAAAATTCGGGCTGGCTTTGGCAGGTAAACCTGAATATGGCCTATGAGTTGCCTCGGAATTATTCAATCCAGGCGAATGGCATGTACAGTACGGGCTGGATACTGCTGCAAGGCAGAAACTCCGCCTGGTACGACTATAGCCTGGCGGTCCGTAAAGAGTTCTGGGACAAAAAGGGTAGTCTGATTGTAGGCGTCAATAATCCATTTACGTACCCCTTCCGTCAAAAAGAAAACACCCAGTCAGATACGTTCCGGGCCCATACTGCCAATCAGTATTTCACTCGTTCCGTCAAATTAACCTTTAGCTGGCAGTTTGGACAGCTTCGAAACAGTTCGGAAGAGGAAGTCAGAAAAATTACCCATGACGATGCCCGATCCAAGTAACGAGTCTGGGCTCGCATCCACGATTGCCTAAAAGCTTATTTCACCCTAATACATTTTACCATGCAATTGTTCAGAACGGGATATTCGCTCGGACTAGTCAACAGTGCCAGTCTTTGCTTACGCCTAGGTTTAGCAGTGGCCATGATCCCCCATGGCTACGAAAAATTAAGTCATTTTGCCGAGCAGCAGCATTCTTTTCTGAATCTGTTGGGCCTGGGAAGCACGGTGTCGCTGGTGCTGGCGATCGGAGCAGAGCTCTTTTGCTCGATCGGCTTGATGCTGGGGTTTCTCACCCGTCTGGTATTAATTCCGCTACTGATTACCGCCCTGGTTATTGTCTTCGTGGCTCATCAGGGAGACATCGCAGGCGAAGGCTCCGCTGGCTTTTTACTACTCATTGGCTACATGACCAGCCTGTTGCTAGGTCCTGGCCAATACAGCCTGGATCATCTTATCTCCAGGTACTAAAAACGGATGTACCGATTTAGATAGTCCTCATTACCCCGTACCCCATATGCTTGATTGGATGATAGTCAATAAGAAATACGTTCTCTTATTCTTTGGATTTTTCTTTTTTCTTGAGACTTCCTGGGGTCAGGCTCAGGGGCCCTATGTACTCACGGGTAAGGTTACGGATGCCAAAACGGGCGAAGGAATTCCTTTTGCCACGATTGGTCTCCAGGGGAAACCTCAGGGAACACAGGCTGATTTTGAAGGAAACTACCGACTCGTTACTAAAGAGTTAGCGGATTCACTTCTGATTACGTCGATTGGCTATCGGACGAAAAGTATGCCCATAACGCGAAACCTTCAACAAACCATCCACGTGCAGCTATCGGCTACCTCCCAGCAGCTTCGGGAGGTAGTCGTTCGGGTACGGGGCCAGGATCCCGCTTATCGAGTGATGCGTCTGGTGGATGAACATCGCAAGCAGAATGATTTTGCTCAATGGAAAGCCTATCAATGGCAGGCTTACAATCGAATCCAGGTTTCGGTAAAGAATCTTTCTGAAACGTTTAAAAAGAGAAAAATCATCCGCGACATCTACGAAAAGATAGCCCAGGTTGAATCCGGGCGAAGTAAAACTGCGGATGTTGTCATTCCCATTTATTCTTCCGAGTCGGTTTCTACCGTTTTTTTCCGGAAAGATCCCGTTCGCATGAAAGAAGTGATTCATAAGAAATACGCCAAAGGGCTCGGAGTGGCCGACGATGATTTTATAACCCGCTTAACGGCTTCCGGTTACAACACGATCAATTTCTATCAAAACTGGGTGGGGCTGTTTCGGAAAGAATTTATTTCGCCTCTAGCTAAAACCGGAACTGGGTTTTATACCTATTTTCTGAGTGATACCGTACGGGTAGGTTCGCAAGCCTGCTATAAAATTGATTTTGACCCCAAAAACGAGCATGACCTGGCGTTTCGGGGAACGATGTGGATCGACACCACTTCCTACGCTCTGGTCCAAATTGACGCGGCCATTGGGAAAACAGCCAATAGCAACTTTATTGATAACATTCAGATTCAGCAGGAATACGAGCCAGTAGCCTCAAACGAACACACCTGGATACCCCAGCAAACGCAGGTATCCATTGAGGCCTCGGGGCTTTTTGATCAAACCACCGGAGTCGTGGTGGGACTTACGGTCAGTACGAGCGACGTCGTAGTGAATCAGCCCAAGCCCGCTGATTTTTTTGATACCCCCGTTGAGATTGCCGCCGATAGCCAGAACGAAGACCCGGCGTTCTGGCAAACCCAGCATCAGCAACGCATGACTAGGGAAGAGCAGCACTCCGTGGCCTTAATTGATACGGTGAGTCAGGTGCCCTCTTTTAAACGACTGGCCCGCTGGGTTGATTTT
Organism: Siphonobacter sp.; assembly: GCF_048595215.1. Taxonomy (NCBI): domain Bacteria; kingdom Pseudomonadati; phylum Bacteroidota; class Cytophagia; order Cytophagales; family Cytophagaceae; genus Siphonobacter; species Siphonobacter sp. The sequence goes on along the minus strand of NZ_JBMDWJ010000356.1, from coordinate 11,756 downwards.
GGAATGAATGGGGGCTATCTGCCCCTTTCCAAAAGCCTGGAGGTCGGCTCTCTGTTCTCCAGCTACGCCTATAACGCCATCGAACACAACCGGTTTTGGGTGGGTATGCGTACCAGTCCGGGATTTAGTAAGAAATGGTTAGCGAAGGGTTACCTGGCGTATGGGACTCGCGACCAAATCCTGAAACACGGCTTGGAGGTGACGTTCGTGCCCTCGACCGCTCCCTTCACGCGTTTCGGCTTTAAAACGGATTTTGACATCGATCAGATCGGTATTCGTCAGGTTGATATTGGGGACAACCCTTTATTTCGATTGGCTTCACGGTTTGGAAAGCTGAATGGAGCTTTCTACCAGCGAGATATCCAGTTGTTTTGGCAACGTGATTTTTTGCAGGATTTTACGGGTACGCTCACCCTTCGGCATCGTCGGTTTAATCCCATTTTTGAGTTTCGCCCGCAGGAGTTTATCAATGATCGTATCTCCATTGTAGGGCCCTACGATGCCCCCGAAGCAAGCATTGCCCTTCGGTACGTACCCAACCGCCTGCCCACTCGAAACCCGAACCGGATTCGGGTCCGTAAGGGAAGTACTTTACCTAGTATTGGCCTGAACTATACCATAGGACATATCACCGATGCGGAATTAGGCCCTGTAGAGAAGAAACTCGGCGACTATCACATTTTTAAAGCGGACGTATCTCATACCCTTCGCTTGGGGCTCCTGGGTAAAACGGATTATACGATTGAAGCCCTGTATACGCCTTCGTTACTACCGGTTAATTTACTGAATGTGCATTTGGGTAATGAGACGTTTTTGTACGCTAAAAATGCTTTTAATCTGATGAAGTATGCCGAGTTCGCCAGTGATCGGTACGTATCCCTTGCCTTTCATCATTCGTTCGAAGGTTTGTTTACCAACCGGGTACCCTTACTGAATCGATGGAACCTGCGGACGTTTGCGGTTGGTAAAGTATTGGTTGGCGGGTTGCGAAAAGAAAATGAAACCCTGGTATCGAAATACTTTACCAATGACGAGATTCCTTTATCGCAATTTTACTTACCTAAATCGCTGGGGAATGTGCCCTACGTTGAAGTAGGTTACGGCGTCGATAATATTTTCCGGTTCCTGCGTATTGTAGCCGTTCATCGCTTGACTCACCTGGAGGCCCCGGGAGCCCGATCGTTCGGGATTCGGGCAGCGGTGCATGTATCGTTTTAACGGGCAACACACGTAAATGGGCATGGAACCCGCTCCTGAGTAGTACAACGCTTCTGTACTGCTTTCGGCGACGTAAGTGAACCTGTGCAAACGTTCTCTATGGCTCAATTCATCGCTTGGTATTGCCTTATGAATAGAGGACAATGCTACATTCGTGACGTTTTCTCTGATGAGGACCGGCGATGGGCTATGATTCCACGGCCATTCGTTCGGGCAGAAAACTCCTAAGTCATTTACAAAATGCGAGAAAAAAGTAATCCTATTCCCGTTAATGTACTTTCCACCGAGGTTGATGAAGGGATTTTCATTGCGAGGTCCTGTACGCATGGACCCCCGGAAATCAAAGAAGTGGAGCAGTCTCACCGGGACAGTGGGCATTGCTTCTTTTTGCAGGAAGAGGGAACGACTACCATTGAAATTGATTTTCAGGAATACATCGTTACTGCTCCATCGATTGTATATATCCATCCCAATCAAGTCCATCGGGTGATTGGGTTCAATCAGGCCACCATTACTAGTTGGATCATCACCATTGAAAACCTTCATCCGCAGTATCTGAGATTACTGGAAGAAATTTTTCCTGTGAATCCATTAAAATTAACCGTAGAAGAGCACGCCCTTCTAACGGCTACGGCCTCCCTTTGCCTGCAGTTCTCGGAAAGAACGCACGATAAATTATACTTCCCGATTCTCAAAGAAAGTTGTAACGCGTTGGTTGCATTAGCCATTTCGCAATACGTAGCCCAGCCTAAACTTACCGAACATGCTTTCCGGTTTGACGTCATTACCAAAGCTTTTAAGTCTGCACTGGAGGAAAACTACAAATCCGTTAAAAGTCCTATGGCGTACGCGGATCTACTCAATATATCTACGCCTTATCTCAACGAATGCGTTAAAAACAGTACGGGCTATTCCGTTTCGTATCATATTCAGCAACGGGTCATTTTGGAGGCGAAGCGACTTCTTTTTCATTCGAATTGCTCAGTGAAAGAAATATCAATTGATCTGGGCTACGATGATTATTCCTATTTCGTACGCCTTTTTGTTAAAGTAACGGGAATGACTCCTTTAACTTTCCGGAGAAAAAACCGCAATTAGTCCTATTCCTACTGCTGATCTGTCTTGTCTCCTTATACGGGCTGACCTTGCTTTGCATGGACTTACAAAGCAACGAAAATGGAAGCATCACAATCAATACAAGTAGTACCGCATACCCCTGTGGCTATCGTAGGCGGTGGCCCCGGGGGCTTGACCCTGGCCCGTCTTTTACAAGCGAAAGGCGTGGAGGTAAAGGTTTACGAACGTGATTTCAGTAGAGATTCCCGCGTACAGGGAGCTATTGTTGATTTGCACTTCGAATCAGGCCTAAAAGTACTGGAAGCGGCTGGTTTAATGGACGCATTCAAAGCCAATTACCTCCCTGGAGCCGATAAATTCCGCTTAGTCGCTCCGGATGGACGTTTCTATGTGGATGAACATACGCAGGATTCCGAAGGCAGTTTTGAGGATGAAAGGTTCAGACCCGAGATTAGTCGCGGAGCTCTTCGAGATTTACTGCTTGATTCGCTTTTGCCTGATACGGTGGTTTGGGATAGTCAGTTTACTAGCATGAAACCCAGTGGCAAAGGTTGGGAGCTTCATTTTAAAAATGGTACAACCGCACGGGCTGATGTAGTGATTGGTTCAGATGGATATCGCTCAAAAATTCGTCCGTATGTTACGGATATTGCGGCCTTATACTCGGGAGCAACCATCATTCAGGGAGAAATAGATGACCCTGAAAAAGATTGTCCGGCTATGAATGCCCTGGTTCATAATGCCAACCTCATTGCCATGGGTACTGGAAAAAGCATTGCCGCCCAGCCGCGTGGTGATGGCGGACTGGCTTTTTATGCTTCATCGCTTTACCCTGAAAATTGGCTTGAAACGAGCGGGATAGATTTTAGCAACGTGGAAGAGGTGCGAGCGTATCTGACCGATTTTTACCAGGACTGGAATCCAGTATTTCACACGCTTTTTGAAGCGTGTCCTCGTTTTATTCTTCGTCCGCTGACTTATTTTCCAATCGATCAAGACTGGGAGGCTAAACCGAATGTTACTATCCTGGGGGATGCCGCTCATTCAATGCCGCCATCGGGCGAAGGGGTTAACACGGCTATGCTGGATGCGTTGGATCTAAGTGAGTGCCTAACCAGCAACAATTTTACGGACATCCCGTCGGCCATCGCTCAGTTTGAACAACGCATGCGAGCCAGAGCGGCCGAGCTGGCAAAAGAAGCCCTGGAGGGAATACATGATCTTTTTTCTCCATCGGAAGCCTCTATTAAAAAACTGATTGATCAATTCAATCAGTCCGGAAATTAAATAGTTTCTTAACCGCTCGTTGTAAACGCCGTCAGCTAAATACCAATAAGGGAATCATTCATCAAAATTCTTTCCTAGTTTCGCAGGTTACCATTTCTCGTTTCTTCAAGTCTTTGATCAAGTTTACTAACCCAGCATTGTACGGTGAATACCCTTTTACTTACGCTTCGCGAACGAAACGCCCTTCTCTACGGGTTTGGAGTCATCTGTCTGATTGGTTTCGTAGTATGCATCGTACTCGTACTCACGACCAGTCGGCAAGTACTGGGCGTGAATGCGTTCGTGAAACCCGCTAAGTTTTTCATCTCCATTTGGCTTTTTTGCTGGACGATGGGCTGGTATACGGGGCTCTTGACTCAAAAGTCTCACGTAACGCTCTACAGTTGGGTGGTAATAATTGCTATGGTTATTGAACTAGTAATCATCACTGGCCAAGCCGCCCGGGGCAATCAATCCCATTTCAATGTAAGCTCAGCCTTCAATAGTATGCTTTTCACAACGATGGGCGTTGCTATTACGGTTGCTACCTTATGGACGGGTTATATAGGGTTCCTATTCTTTGGGCCGCACCATACCGTCACTGACACGGCTTACCTTTGGGGAATCCGACTGGGTATTCTCTTGTTTGTAATTTTCGCTTTTGAAGGCGGATTGATGGGAGCCCGACTCAGCCATACGGTGGGGGCCGCTGATGGGGGACTAGGCTTGCCGGGGCTTAACTGGAGTAGACAATACGGTGATTTACGAATTGCTCACTTCGTGGGTATGCACGCTCTTCAGGTACTACCCCTGCTGGGCTATTATGTAGTGCATCGTTCGTCTTTAATTATCGGTATATCTATTGGATATTTTCTTTTGACTACACTCTTGTTTGTGCAGGCTCTCCGAGGGAAACCGCTGGTAAGTCATCTATGGGGCATGCTGGAAACCAGGGCCGTATAGGGTAAAACGTAACAAAGATTTTGCCAATCATCACGCGGGTGGGAGCGTATTAAGATGAAGTCTAGGAAGAGGCTGATGAAAGGAATGGGAATTAAAATACCATAGAGTATCTATTCATTACTCTTCAAAATGGATAGTTGACATGAATATAAGCTAGATAATCATCCTTTATCCATTCAGTACAGCGTTACTCGTCTTGCCATTCGATAATATCCATATCCTATCAAAATAGTAAAACCTGTCAGTACATATGCAATAAGAGTGAAACCTGATTCGAGTCGTCGACAGTATTCGTCAGTCGTATAGTACATCTAGGTAGTTTTGAGCTTAGCTTTTCTGTACTGAGAGTAAGTACCAGAGAAATACTGAGGCTTAGCTAAGACGCGGACATTCTCAGGAGCATAACCGATTCGATTATCCCGAACGAGATTTACTGAGCTAATGGCTTGCGTCCACCAGATGCATTGTGGGGGTAATAGAGTTAAGATTATTAGGTTATTGAAATGGGTATAAAAACTTAAAATGTCTTATTTTATTGAGTCTTTTATTGAAAGTCAGGCTAATTTTTAGGGGTGCATACATAGCTTGCATGGTTTTTGTAGAGATGAGTAAGAATATCAACCTTTTTTTACCTTAAACATGACTCAACCTTTTTCATTCGAGACGCATCCCTTGGTTATTTTAGAAGATGACGAAGATGATCGACACATTTATGAAAGTGTCCTAGGTGAAATTGCCCCACATCTTCAGCTTCGATTCTTTGCTAAAGGAGAAGACTTACTTATTGCTTTACAAAGTAAAAGCTTGCAACCCTTTTTGATCATCTCTGAAGTACACTTAAGTGGGATGACCGGTATGGAGCTTCGAAGACAGCTGGATAAAGATGAGGAAATCAGAACCAAAGCTATTCCCTTTGTTTTCTTCTCTTATCCCATCTTCAAAAAGGAACTTGAAGAAGCCTATCATTTAACTATTCAAGGTTTCTTCGAAAAAAGTCCGAATTTGGATGATTTTAAAAGGCAACTTAATTCGGTTGTTCAATACTGGGCGGATTGTCAACACCCGAATCGATCAGATATCAAGCCTTAGCAATAAGTGTAATCACTAGGCTCAGCAGCGGCTTGCACATACCAAAGAATAATTCTATAAATAGTAATAACCAGGAGGCGGTGAAAGAATGATCAATTGCTGCCTCTTGGATTGTTTATTTGTGCTGGTATAACTATGTACGACCAAATCCAGAATAAAAAAACAAGCGTACGGAATAAGAAACATTATTGGGTATGTATTATACTAGCTGTTAAGAGAAGAGTACTCAAGTGCAATTGACTCAGTAAATAAGCGATGAATTGTTATTCAGTTGTAATGAACTATAGATGTACTAAATAAAATGCGATTAATATTAAAATATTTATAAATTCTGCTTTTATAAAAAGGGAATTTCTACGTAAAAAGTGCTACCCTTATCTATTGTACTATCCACCCATATTTTACCACCGTGAGCATCCACAATTTGTTTACAAATCGATAGGCCAAGGCCATAGGTTTCTTCTCCAGCAGTACCTACTCTTTTTGCAGTTGTAAAATCATCGAAAATAGCATTCTGTATTTCTGCAGGAATTCCAATGCCGTGGTCAGTTATGGCTAAAAGGGTACTGTATTCTTTCTTTTGTATGCTTACATGAATGGTTTCCTTAGTATAGGAGAACTTTATGGCGTTAGTTAATAGGTTGCTGACGACTCGCCAGATTTTTTCGCGGTCCAATGTAATTAATACAGACTCAAAGGTAAATGCAATAGTTTGTTCTTTTTCTTCGGCTTTGTGACTTAACATATCCACACAAGATCGAACTACTTCTTCGAATAGTACGGGTTCTTTCTTGATAGATATAGCCCCTAGATTGTTGTATAAAATGTCAGAAATTAAAGCCAATGCTTTTGACGATGATTCTTGAATAATGGATAGAATTTGCTTTTGATGATCATTCGGTGTTTTATCCAAAAACAGTAAAAGAGAAGCTGAACTCATGGCTCCTATAGGATTTCTTAAATCGTGTGCAATCAATTTTAGGAATTTCTGATTTTGATCTTGGTATCTTTCTAAAGCCTTAACGGTATCTTCTAAAACAATATTTTTCTGTGCAACTACCTGATTTATAGCCATCAATGACGAAATGTTTTTGCGAGCATTACGAACATTTCTCCAAATCAGAGAGGTTATGGCAGCCAAGGAAATGGTGACTAGAATAACTAATCCAAGAATTAAATTTTGTTGCTTTTGCTTTTCCTCAGACAACTGCACTAAGTGTTGCTGTTCTATTTGAGCTAGAATTTGACCAACGTTCGTTTTATTCTCAGCCCTAGCCGCTAACACACTCTTGTATTGCATCTCCGCATATTCCAAGAGTTGTTCACTAGCTTCTTTGTAACGCTTCTTCCCGAATAAAACTTGACTATAAAAGCGTTGCCAGTACGTGTAAATTTCCTTATTTGGTTTCTTCTGTAAGCCTTTCTTTAAGAGGTCTAACTGCTGATGAGCTTTATCATATTGTTTAGTATGAATATAAAGTTTGCTTAGTGCGACTCTTGTTGCTTGAGAGTTATCGAAAGCATACCCCGTTTTTTCTCCTTCAATCAGACATTGTTTGAAAATATTTTCCGCTTTTTCGGGTTTGTTAGCTAGAGCATAAGCTTCAGCTTGGTTACTCATCACAACAATCCGAGCATAATCTATAAAATCTTTATGTTCCGGAAAATACTTTTGATTTGTATTGATAAAGTCTAAAGCTTTTCGATAGTAAAATTGTGCACTGTCTAATTTATTTAAGTACATATAGCATACGCCAATGTTGTCTAAACAGCCTTGTTTCTCAACAAACATTAATTCAAAATCAGTTGAATCTTGGCAGGATAAAAGTTCCTGATGCTCTTGCTTCCAGAAATTAATGGCTTGATAATAATTTCCTTCCTTGTAGGAGACATTAGCAATACGGCTTGAGTAACGGCTATATTCACATACTTCATTCAAATCTGTTAAGGCTAATTTCCCATCATAGTAACTTCTATACGCGTTCGAGTAATCTCGCCGGGCTAATAAATCGTCTCCCTTGAGAAGTAGAGCTTTAGCATACTCTTTAGCATATTTTTTCTTTAAATGATCTGATGGAAATAATCTTATGATACTATCGGTATAAAAACTTGCTGTAATTGCATGGGCTGAATCACGTTGATTCAATAAACGCATGTGGGTATAATACAAGATTTGATCAGTGGTAGAAACAGAAGGGAGGCGGTGGAAAAGCGAATCATACGTATTCGTAGCATTTACAAAGCCAATTTTTTCAAATTGTTGATCAATAGTAAAATACCATTTGTTAATCTTGTCAGAGTGGTCGCTTTCCTTGTAAAATTGACAACTATAAAATAAGATGCTGAATAGAAGTAAAGAGAATACAAAAGAATTAGCTTGTTTAAAAAGAAAACACAAAATATTAAACCGTCTCATAGAGTAGAGAACAAATAGTATTGACTAAATCTTTACAAAGTAGTATAATTACATGATTTTAAGACATCTATAACCCAAATATCTGAATATTTGAGTATTTTTACTTATTTTATTCGGATGTCATTTTGAAGAACTAAGATAGTAAATAGAAAGATTGACATTCTATCAAAATAGAATGGCACAGCCAGGAAGATCAGTTTCCTGTAAAGCCTCTTACTTTATTCTTCGATAAATCGAGTAAGGAGAATCATATCTAATCAAAACATTTGTATGATAGAATACTTTATTTGTTATTTTCTTTCAGGTAAGTAGCCAAAATCTCCCAACGTATTTTGTTTAGATCAACGGTATTCGTATTACTTAACAGAATAAGAGTTATATGTTCATCGGGTAAGTGCACCCAGTTTGAATGATGGCCGTATCCATATCCCTGTCGCTCGGCTACTGTATATTCCTTCGCTCCAATCTTCTTCGGATAGACCCAAAAGCCTAGAGCTACATCCCCCAGATGCTTGTACGGAGTGAGCATTACTTGTAGCGTTTGCTCTTTTAACAAGGTGTGATTAAACAGAGCTTGATCAAATAAAAGCAGATCGGTAGGGGTAGAGTACATAGCTCCCGCTGAAAAGTAATTGTCGATGTAGTAATTGGTAGGTCGATAAAAAGTGAGCGGTATCGTATCGTGGTGAAAGTAAGCTTGGTCTAAGTGAGAAACGAGGTCATCATGACGTAGATAATTCGTATGATGCATTCCAAGGGGAATCAGAATTTTTTTGCTTAATACTTCTGAATAGGGTTCTCCATACATATTCTCAATGATTTTACCGAGTATGATAAAGTCACCATTGTTGTAATTAAATGTGGTACCGGGCGTAGTTACTAAGCGATCGGAACAATAGTTGGCAATAAAACTATCCAAAGGCCATATCGTCGTATTGTAGGCTTCCGCCAATGACTTTATATCTTCATTGGCCCGACCACTACTATAGGTTAATAAATTTCGAATTGTAGCTTTTCTGGCTGCTTCGCCCTTATAGTCGGGATAGTAGGTAGCAATTGAAGAGTCGAGATGAATTCTACCCTGTTCGTAGAGTTGCAGGATTAATGTGGCCGTGAAGGTCTTGGTTACCGAAAAGATATGAAACTTAGATTTGGCCGAATAAGGCACACTATCGGTTCGATTAGCCAGTCCCACGTAAGTCAGATAGTCAATTTTGCCATTGCGGGCAATGAGAACCGAGCCATTGAAGTTATTTTGACTATAGTAATGCTTGACCAACGCATCTACTTGTCCCGTTTGTCCGAAGGTTGTCCGGCTTGACGAAAGCAGAAGAAGTAAGAAGAAGAGGATACGTACCGTCCGTTTTGTCACTGGCTGATTTTAATTATAGAAGCGATCAGTATACTAATTTCAAACTTATGTTCAGGCATACAAAGGTTAGTAATTTTACAAGCTGTTAAGGATACGATAGGTACCGATAGCTGATTCTTAGCTAGTACGTTAGACCCTCTGACATCTTTGGATCCATCGCATACGGTCGGCCTAACGGTATTCTCGACTTGCCGAATGAAACAGTACATGAATGAAATCATTAGCGGATAATTTCATTCATGCTATTGGTTTTCCCAAATCAATCCACACGTTTCCGTGTTTTTAAAAACCGTTAGCTCCATGAATTGAAGCTGGGGTACTAGGGGTTAATTAAATTAAAGACAGCATCTCGCTCCTGACGCAGGTAATCGGCAGCACCAATGGCTGCTTCGTAGGTATCTGTTTGTAGAGCATTGATTACGGCGTCAATAAAATCGTTCATGGGCATCAGCTCGTCATTACTGTTATCATAATGATCCTGATGACCCAAATTGGTACCGACGGCTGGAGGAATAATTTCAAAAACCCGTACGGATGTGTTACGTAGCTGGTGACGCTGCGAAAGGCAGAAGGAATGCAAAGCGGCTTTGGTGGCACAATACACGGGCACACTCGCCAGAGGCGTAAAGGCCAATCCCGAGCTTACATTCACCAAGGCAGCCACCGACTGACGTTGAAGGTGCTCAACAAACAGACTGCCCAGATGAATCGGAGCCAAGAGATTGGTCGTCAGCTCGGTCATTACCTTCGCCGAATCGACCGACTGGGTAAGGTCAAACTGTTGCATAATCCCCGCGTTATTGATCACCATGTTCAGAGTTGGATAGTGCGTCGTGGCCCAATTTGCTAAATCGCGGCGTTGAGAATCATCGGTAATATCGCACAGGTACGTAATTATTCCCACATGTTCCGTAGCTACTTGGTCGAGTTGCTGCTGATTGCGACCACAGGCAATGACTTGATTTCCTAATTGGTGGAGTCTGCTGGCGAGGTGCAGGCCAATGCCCGAAGTAGCCCCCGTAATGAGAATGGTTTGCTGCGTGAGATTCATGGATTTACTAAGTAGATTCAAAAAAAACGTGTTCCGAAAAACAAAGGTGAGGATCGATCGATAGTTAGATGATCAGACATTAAACCTGATTTATAACAAAAAGTTACCTTTGAAATTAAAATAGATCTAGTTTATGAATTAAAAGAAGTGACTATGACTAAGTAAGGAGATTAGAATATTAATGATTTGTATAAAGGAATGTGATTAGTAAAGGTAAGCGTAAGTGTCGTATTTTAGAAGGAGATAGATTAATTGAGTGAATTTATTCGAACACCTATTTAATGAAAAATAATATAACGGAAATTTTGTAGTTAATCGTTTGCGAGTTGATGCTTCTTAAAGTAATGTGTTTTATATCAATAATGAGCAAAATCAAATTAATAGAATGGATTTATAATGGAATTAGTAGGAGTAGATATTAACTTCTAGTACAGTCTTGAGTTTGTACTGCTGGAGAGTTTTTAAAAAGATAAGATTCATTGATTTAAATACGCTCGAAATATTTTATTCATTAGTATAAGAAAACCAGTAACGAAAACCTTGCCGAGAAGAAAAAAGTACAATCCATTTATTGCCTAGTTAAGTCAACGTATATTGCGTAAGTTACTACTGGCAATGAACAACAACAATCTGGGCACCAAGCCACATTACTTAATTTTAGATGGACTTAGGGGAGTAGCCGCCATTATCGTGGTCTTCTTTCACCTGGCCGAGCCACTGGCGAGCAGCCGCTTTGAAAATGTGGTCAATCACGGTTATCTGGCTGTTGATTTTTTCTTCCTCTTATCTGGCTATGTCATTGGTTATGCCTACGATGATCGGTGGGAAAAACTAACCATTGGCGGTTTTCTTCGTCGCCGGTTCGAGCGGCTCCATCCACTCGTCATCGGGGGGATGACGCTAGGGGCCCTTACCTTTTACTTTACCGATTCCACGATATGGCCGCTCATTCATACGGTTCCGATCTGGAAATTAATGGTTGTTACGCTGATTGGCTATACGCTTTTACCGATTCCGCTCTCAATGGATATACGCGGATGGCAGGAAATGCATCCACTTAATAGTGTGGGTTGGTCCTTATTTTTCGAATACATTGCCAATATCCTCTACGCTTTGGGGTTAAGAAAATTATCCTCAAAAGTATTAGCGGGCTTTGTAGCGTTGGCCGCCGCCGTGCTTGTACATTATGCGGTTACTAACCCGAACGGAGACGTCGCGGGCGGTTGGACATTAAATGCTCAACACGTGCGGGTGGGTATCACGCGTACGATATTTCCGTTTTTTGCTGGTTTACTTTTGTCGCG
>NZ_JBMDWJ010000355.1:0-10777 GCF_048595215.1 Siphonobacter sp. | reverse complement strand
AAACCACTGGTGTATCGTACTTGAAATTGTTTTACCACATCACCCACGTATCCTTACTGCCGCCCCCCTGCGAGGAATTTACCACCAGCGACCCTTTATTAAGAGCTACTCGCGTTAGTCCGCCGGGAATTACATTGATTTCGTCGCCGTAAAGAATGTACGGGCGTAAATCGACGTGGCGACCCTCAATGGCTCCCTCAATCAAACAAGGTACCCGCGAAAGCGAAATAGTGGGCTGAGCAATGTAATTACGCGGATTATCCAGAATTTTCTGCCGGAATAGTTCGTGTTCCTCCTTCGTTGCCTTAGGCCCGATTAGCATCCCGTATCCACCCGCTTCGTTGGCTTCTTTCACCACGAGTTGCTCAATGTTTTCCAGCACGTACTTGCGGTCTTCTTCCTCCCGGCAGATGTAGGTACGCACGTTCGGAATAATAGGTTCTTCATCAAGATAGTACTTGATAATCCTAGGTACGTAGGCGTAAATCACTTTATCGTCGGCGACGCCCGTGCCCGGAGCATTGGCCAGGGCTACGCGACCTTTCTTGTACACATCGAAAATGCCCGGAATGCCAATCAGCGAATCCGGATTGAACGCATGAGGATCCAGGAAGGTATCATCGATACGACGATAAATGACATCGACCACCTGAAAGCCCTTGGTCGTTCGCATTTTCACGTACCCATCGTGTACGACCAAGTCGCGGGCATCCACCAGCTCCACCCCCATTTGCTGGGCCAGGTACGAATGTTCAAAGTACGCCGAATTGTAGATACCGGGTGTCAGAACGCATACCGTCGGATCGGGACGACCGGAAATATGTTGCAGCATCTGCAACAGACGGCTCGGGTAATCGGATACGGGCCGCACATCGGTACGAGCAAATACTTCCGGAAAGGTTTGTTTGAGTAATTCCCGGTTTTCGAGCATGTACGATACACCCGAGGGACAACGAAGATTGTCTTCCAGCACCATGTACTCGCCATCGTCCCCTTTAATAAGATCGGTACCCGTGATGTGGCACCAGATTCCTTTGGGTGGTTTTAGTCCAATACAGGCTTTAAGAAAGCTCTTGGAAGATTCAATCAAATCCCGGGGCACTACGCCATCATTCAGGATTCGCTGCTCATTATAAACGTCGTCGATAAACAGATTGATCGCCTTGATCCGCTGAATAAGGCCTTTTTCGAGCTTATCCCAATCCTTACTCGGAATGATCCGGGGAATGATGTCTACGGGCATAATCCGCTCCGTTCCTTCATTTTCGGAGTAGACGTTGAAGGTAATGCCCATCGCCATCAGAGCCCGCTCAGCGGCCTGATGACGACGCGTCATTTCTTCCATACTGAGCTGTTCACTGCGTTGTTTGAAGGCGTCGTACCCTAGCCGCACATTCCCTTGGGCGTCGAACATTTCATCATAGAAACCTTCGGTCTGGTAGTCATCGTAAGAAAACTGCATAAGTGTTAATCAATATTTTTAAACGCAGGAAAAAAGACTGGCTTTAGTAGTATTCATCTACAGAATGGGAAACATAACAAATATCCTGTAATAATTCAAAACGTATACCAAATTATCTTTCGATTTTACCAATAATGGCTATAATTAAATTCTAACGTTTGATCTAGAATTAGTACAAAAAGACCGGCCCCTAGCGGAACCGGTTCCTACCATTATCTACCCTTTTCGAAGGATAATGCTGCTGAATTAATGGTGTATTTAGACTTTCCCGGAGCTGGACCGTCGTTAGTCAAATGGCCCAGGTGAGCTCCGCAACGACTACAGGCGATGCCTTTACGTACCAGTCCATAACTGGTATCGGTGCTCTCTTCCAGGTTACGCGGATTTATGCCCCGGGAAAACGTGGGCCAACCGCTTCCAGTATCAAACTGAGCGTCGGTTTTAAAGAGCTCGGCCCCGCAGCATACGCAGAGGTAGGTACCTTTCTCTCGGTTGTTCCAGTACTTCCCCGAGAAGGCTCGTTCCGTACCTTTCTGGCGGGTTACAAAATATTGCTCTGGGGTTAATAGACGCTTCCACTCTGCTTCCGTTTTCTCCACCGGATACCGTTTGACGGGATCCTGTCTATCCGTAATGAACCACAGCGGCATGGCTGCTAAACCCTTAATCATACGTCGTCTTTTCATCCTGAAAATAATCCTTCAATCCGTTCAAGGTTTGGGAGATTCAAGGGGTATTTCCTGTCAAACCCGGTTTGTGTTTGCTTTGGAAGACCCACCCTGTCTAAGAAAGATACGCAAATCGCGGTCGATTCGTACCGCATTCAGTTTTTTTAACGAATGCTTACTGCCCCTGGCTCATTCGCGACAACATGCCCTCTTTCATGGCGTACAGCGAAACGCGAATTTGCTTCAGTTGGTATTTGCGTAAAAGAAAAGCAATCAGACAGGACGCGACTACAATCATGTCTACGCGGTATTCTTTCATTCCAGGAATTTGCAAACGAGCTTCCCGATCAAGCGTCAGAAATTTTTCGTACGAGTCGATGAATGAAGCCATGGGCAACTCAAAACTTACCTGTTCCGGGTCCGGCCAATGACCCGTACTCCGCATGGATTCTATATCAATCAGCGTTTCGAACGTCCCCGCCGAACCGATAATTTCCTTCGGTTCGTACTGATGCACCGCGTTGGTCAGGGGTACTAACTGTTGCTCGAGGTATTCATAAAGTTTACTGATTGAATCGGGCAGAATGGGATCGGCTTGCTGAAAACGGTCCATTAGCCGCTGTCCACCGATTTCAAAGCTCTGTTTCCAGAAAACTTTTTTGGCGTTACAAAGGATAAACTCGACGCTGCCGCCGCCAATATCTACAATGAGGGAAGTTTGCTCGCTCAGTACGGTACCGGCCTTTACGCCTTCATAAATCAGACTGGCTTCCTCTTCACCCGGTACGATGGTTACGGTAATGCCCGTAGCATTCAGAATGCGTTCGCAAAATTCTTCCTGATTAGCGGCATTGCGAACGGCACTGGTACCCAGGGCTACGATCTTTTCGGGAGCGATGTCGTACTGGTTAGTAATTTGACGAAACTCCCGCAGTACCCCCACGGCCCGATCCATTGCGGCTTCGGTAATTTTTCCCTCGGAGATACCACCTTCACCAATTTTGGCGGGCATGCTGGAGTCATGTAAAACAGTAAAACCGGCTACCTGCGTTTCGGCAATCAGCAGTTGAAAGGTATTGGTACCCAGATCAATAATGGCAAGACGAGTCATGATAAAAAGCGGTAAGCTCTAGAAAAGGAGCCTGTTGGACGAGACAGATCATACAACAATTCGAAAGATATACTTTTCCGAATCGCAATTGTTCGCCAAAGTTGCCAATAAAGTCTTGAAAATATAAAATAGAACCGTATATTTGCAATCCTGTTTTGGAGTTGAACCTTTCAAATTGCCGAATAACACACATGATTATCGTTCAAGTTAAAGAAAACGAAAGCATTGACAAGGCCCTCAAACGTTTCAAGAAGAAATTCGAGAAAACGGGCGTAATGCGTGAGCTCCGTTCACGTATGGCGTTTACGAAGCCGTCAATCACTCGCCGTCACCAAGTCATCAAGGCAGCTTACCGCCAGAAGATGCAGGAAAGCGAGCAACAATAGTTTGCACGTTAAAGCACGCCTGTGCTTTATGACCGGCATTGTAGCCATCCTTTTGATCGGGGATGGCTTTTTGCTTTTAGACCAGATCGAGTTGCCAGAAGGTATAGAAAGTAGTTCCACAGATGACCGCTCCCAGCACTAAGCCCGCTAGGATCTGCCTTGGCGTATGAGCATTGAGCTGCAGACGAGCACTCATTACCAAGCCCGTCAATAGAATAAATACGACCAGCGGGGCCAGTAAAGAGGTCGTACCGAAACGAGCCGTCAGGGCAATCAGTCCCCCTATGACTCCACCCATTCCGGTAGCATGAGCGGAAATTTGCCAGTATAGACTGATGAATGATACACAGGACACGGAAAACGTGATACTGGCCATCACCACCGTGAGTTGAGGTAGCAAAACCAGGTACCGCAAGGAAGCAAAGGAAAAGAGCGTATACAGCAGAACAATAACCAAGTACGGGCCTCGGCGATCTTCGAGCCGTTCCATCGTCAGGCTACGAATCACTCGTAACCGATATAAGACGTACAGCAAATACCCGGGAATCAGGAACGTAAAGAAAAACACCAGTAGCAACAGACCGAACCTGAAACTGAGTTTTACGCCGAAAAAATCGATGGTTTCCTGCCCATTAAAACTTTCCAGATTGGCGACCGTGAAGGGTGCCGTATAAAAGAGGATTCCACACAATACGGTCGGAATGAGTAGCGGATGCAGTACAAACGATAGAAAGCGGGCCAGACCTGTCTTCAAAATTGGTTAAGAGCTAGTGATGATCAATACCAACAAAAGTAAGTACCGAACAAGCCTTCACCAAAAGACAAGCCCCCGCAAGCCCGCCCGTTCCTGAGAATTTAATCCTATTCTTACAATTTTACTTGCGTTTGGCCCAGGCCAGACCAACTTTGAGATCCACGAAGCCGTAGGCGGTCGAACGAATCGAGTAAGCCCTCCCATGGTACACCTCGTTCGAATGACGACTTACTTCTTCCTGTTCCCCGGATTGATACCAGCGTTTTTCCTGGTAGGTATTGTGGGCGTAAGTAGAAAGGGGCAAACGAACACCAGCTTTCAGCTCAAAAAAACCATTGGAAAACAAACGTCGTTGCGTACCCCAGGCCAGGTACCCATCACTCAAAGTCTGTCGAATGTGGTGATTACTCCAGACTCTTTTTTCGCCCGCCCGTAAACTCCCCTCCCGTTGTTCAATTCGATTGCCCAAGCGTTCACTTGAAATGCCCAGCGTCACAAAATTTCCAGATAGATTATCGGATTGTTTGCCCCGGTTGATACGGGATTTCAAATTATAATAGTATCGGGACTCCAAAGCAATGCCGCCCTGTAACAGATGATCGCGAAAGGCATACGGGTAATCTGCACCGTAGGTACGTTCGCTTTGCTGGTATTTTCCGTAAACATTCCATTCTCCTTGTACGGAAAAGGGCGAGGCTCCGAGTTTATGCTCATACGCAACCGTCGTACGCAGGTGACCAGCCTGGGGCGACCAGCGAATGGGGTTATTTAAATCCACTTTCCAGATGGAACGAATGGGTTCAAAGCAGTGAAACAGTTCACAACGGGAGGAAATCGCCTGCGACTGGCCCGCAAAGGCAAAGCCTACTAGCGAACGGGTTTCAATGAAGGGTTCCCAGCTACTGGCCCGTAAATAGCGACTGTACAGTTGATTGGACGCTACCCCAGCCCGAATGGTAAAATCAGCGAATCCACGTTTACCAAACCGTCGCTGCAAACCATACACCAGAGCCACTTCCTGCGTATGCGAAGGACGGGAGGCATAGGGACTAATCGGAGACTCGGTTCGAATCGGTATCCGGCGTTCCAGGGACAGTCCCAGGTAGTTATCTGAAACGTTATTTACGCTTTTTCCTTCCCGGATGCGTCGATTCATGCGATAATACCAGCGAGGTTGTAGCAGTACCCGCAAATTGAGTGGATAGAGGGTTGAGTACAAGCCACCACGTTCACCCCGAACGTACGAAACGCCTCCGGTACTATTCCAGGTCAAGGCTGCTTCGGCATTGATCGACCAGGCTGTACTAAGTTTTTGTTCATAACCTACCCGCACCACATCGGATAACTGTTGAACCACGCTTTGTCCGTTTTGCCGGGGAATACTCATCTGGGCTCCATTCAGCGTACGCAGCAAATCAACCGGTACCATGATTTTGAATACGCTCCGGACGGGTACCTGCGTCTGAAAAACGTCCCCGTAGGTATCCAGAAGTCGCTTCTTCGTGCTTCCTACCGTATCCATTTCCGTGGTAAACTGAACGGTTTGCGTAGAATCCTGAGCAAAAAGCAAGCCTATACACGTTCCTAGCAGTAATAAGAGGAGTAGAAGCTTTTTCATAACAGCGGCGAAAGGTTAGATAGAAGCGGAATGATTTACTTGCGTTTGGCCCAGGCCAGACCGATTTTCAGATCGAAGAAGAAGTGTAGGCTTCCGGGAGCCATCTTCTGACGTTGAGCGTACACTCGATGATTCGTTTCCACTCGCTCTAGTGCACACCCTGACGTCGTAGATACGTACCTTTCCTGATTGGATGCGTAAGTGGTCAGCGGTACTTTCAACCCGGTTTTCAGTTCCAGAAAGCCATTGGTAAATAGCCGTCGTTGCAGACCCCAGGCCAGATAAGCGTCTGTAAAATGTTGATTATACGTGGAGCTTTGATTCCATTCCACTGCTACGCCCTTCTCTATTCCTTCTCCGTAGTTGCGGACGCGTCCCAGCCAATGCTCCCGCTGCATACCTATCGTGAAGAAATTACCGGATAGGTTATCCGACTGCCTCCCTCGCCGGATTCGCTTGTTTAGGTTATAGTAGTAACGACTTTCCAGGGCCAGGTTTGCCTGAAACTGTTTGTCGTTCGCCCCGCTTCCCTGCGTTAGTAAGGGTTGGGAAGAAGGCAGGTGATAGCGAAACGTACGCCCATAGGCCCCTACTTCGGCCTGAATGGAAAAAGGGCTTTCGCCAAGCTTCCGTTCGTAAGCCATCGTTGTCCGTACGAAACTGCCCTCATTGGACAGGCGAATAGGATTATTCAGATCCAGCTTCCATAAGGAGCGAACGGGTTCGAAACAATGCAAAATTTCGCACTGGGAAGAAGAAGGCTGTGAGAATTTCGTAAAGCCCAGCCCAATCAGCGTTCTGGTGTCCACAAACCAGGTCATAGGTCTAGCGTTGATAGAACTTAAAGTGAAAGGATCGCGAATTCGATTGATGCTGATTCCGCCCCGAAGCGAAAAATCAACAAGTCCCCGCTTTTTGAAGCGTCGCTGAAGTCCGTACACTAGAGCTATGTCCTGATTGCTGTATCCTGTTGCCTGCGAATGTCCGTAGTAAGGTTCAATTTTAAAGAGAAAGGTAGATTCCAGCGAAAGCCCCATGTAGTTCTCCGACACATTGTTCACGCTCTTTCCCGTTCGGATACGCTCGTTCATGCGATAATACCAACGAGGCTGAAGCATGAATCGAGCTGAGCCCAGCCTATAACCTCCAATCCCCTGGGGAATGGCTGCTTCAACATTGATTGACCAATTGGGTGCTAGTTTTCGCTCATATCCGATTCTTACTAACCCTATTCTTTCCTTGAAATGATCATGGATGCCCCTGGGAATGATCATCTGGGGGTCCAAGGCCGTTTTGGCCGTACCTAAGGGAACAATAATCTTGAGTATGCCGCGAGCCGGAACCTGCGTCTGGAAAACATCGCCGTACGTATCCAAAAGCCTGAGCTTAGGTGCGGAAGCAGTATCAATGTCTACGGTGTACGCGATCTGTGTACTATCCTGAGCAAACAAAACGTGGGTAACGGCAAGCCATAGAAGGGTTAGTAAACGTTTCTTCATCGTAATTAACGGAGGCTGATGGTTGCGAAAGTCGTTTGGATGTCGATAAGTCCGCCTTTAGGAGCGTGTAGAACGACCTTTCGCAGCGTAGGGGTATTCGTTTGCCAGGTAAAGCTCGACGAGCGGGGTAATTCAATCTCACCGTACTCAGCCTGCAGCTGATAGGTAAAGGGCGTATGTTCCAGATTCAGTAAGCGAATGTTCGTTTTCTGGGCTTTCACTTCGAGTTTTACCAATTGCCGATCGGCCCGTATTTCGGCTTCTCCACCCTGCGAACGAAGGGTGCAGCTTCCCTCGACATCACTTAGTTTCAGATTGGTATACTCCGTATTCAGTCTGACTTTCCCCGACAGATTACTGGCTTCCAGATCACCGTAGTGGCTTTCCAGTTGTACGTCTCCCCGCATCGCTTTCAGACTTATTTTGGAGAACTCCGTACTAGCCTGAAAATCAGCCTGTAATCCTGTAACTTTGAGTGAACCAAAATTTTGTTTCACCACCAGCGGACACCTTGCAGGTAGCCAGATGACCATACTGGTTTTGAACGAAGAAGTCAGTTTACCGGAAGCCGGTGCAATCAGGAAGTTTCTCAAAAACAGTCGCTTCCCGGACTTTTCACCCGTAAACTGAAGCGATTCGAGTTCCTTACGAGCCACCGCCCGGTCGGGGTGCCGAGCCGAAAGGTTTACGTTGATTTGAATCGTTTCCTTGTCCCAAACCCGAATGTCAATATCGGCCCGTTCGCCCGTAATCGTCAGATTTCGAATGGATTCGTAATGCTGTTCAATCGTTCGGGTCGCTACCTGAAGCGTGGTCTGCCCCTGAGCATGCCAAGCCAGGAGTCCGATCAATCCTAGTAATCGCCTTAATTTCATAGCATTAAATCAGTTCGGCCAGGCGTTTGAGTAATTCGGCCCGCTTTTCGTCCAGTTGGGTTTCCCAGGCCACCACCTGCGGATCATTGTGGTACAGACCCGCCTGCTCGTGCAATCGCTCGCTGGCTTGTTTTAATTCCGTTAGTTCCGTACGAATCATCTGAATTTCGGGCTGCTGACAAGTAACTTGTTGTACTTCGCACAGCGTTTCCAGCCGGTTCTGCTGTTGATCCAGACTGGTATTTTTCGAGTCGATCCACTGAGCCGATTCACTTTGTACAGCAATGGGGGTTTCCTGAGGCTGGTACCAGAGGCTTACGCCCAAAATCAGTAGTATCCCGGCAGCCAATGAGGCGATTTGCCAGCCCATGCGACGCGTTTTCCCCGGTAACGCAGGCTCT
Organism: Siphonobacter sp.; assembly: GCF_048595215.1. NCBI lineage: Bacteria > Pseudomonadati > Bacteroidota > Cytophagia > Cytophagales > Cytophagaceae > Siphonobacter > Siphonobacter sp. The sequence goes on along the minus strand of NZ_JBMDWJ010000355.1, from coordinate 2,003 downwards.
ATACGCTCCCATAAGAATTCGGCAGGCTCGTACTCGGGTAACTGCCGCTGGTAGTCGAGCCGACTTTCAATTTCATGCCAGACCCGTTCATCGGGTTCGTATTCGGGTAATACCGGCCATTCCATACGTTTAACTGAGTAAGGCGGGTGATTGTAATAGTTTCCGTAATTTCTGCTTCGCCGCGTGTAGTTGTGATTTGGAAGTTCCTTCCGTCACGCCCAGAATCTCCGCTACTTCGCGATGCGAGTACCCCTCCACTTCAATCATCAGAAACACGGTTCGGCAACCTTCCGGTAAACTCAGCAGAGCCTTTTCGAGGTGAGCGGCCTCAACGCCTGCGTACCCCGTATCGGCTACTAATTCTTCCGGAAATTCCGTACTCCACAGTTTGCGACTTTCCAAGTGGCGATAGGCTTTTCGAATGACAATCGTTTTTAGCCAGCGGCCAAAGGTTGCTTCTCCCCTGAAATCCGACAGGTGCCGGAACATGTCGATGAACGCTTCCTGTAACACATCCTGAGCTGTATCAAAGTCGCCCGTCATGCGGTACGCCAGCGAGTACATAGGTTTCTTATACCGATCGTACAACTTCCGCTGGGCGATGCGATCGTGCTGGAGACAGGCTTGAATCAGGTCAGGAAGGTGGTCCATACGGGCATTTTCTGCACAAAAGAGATCCAGTTTCGCAGAAAGGTTGGCTGTGTACCGGATTTTTTTTCGGCGAGTACGCGGAAGTAGCTAATTTCGCGAATCTATTCTATCGACGGTTCTGCCGTCACTCATCGTAGTTTATCATGAAATATCAAATTAAAGATTACCTCCGTCACCACGGTTTTGTGGAACAAACGCTTACGGTTCAGGGATGGGTACGCACCAAACGGGAAAGCAAGAATGTCAATTTTATTGCTCTGAACGACGGCTCGACCATTAATAACCTGCAGGTCGTAGCGGAGGCGGGCGTGATTCCGGAAGATATTCTTAAACTCGTAACCACGGGTGCCGCCATTGCTGCTACGGGTATTCTCGTTGATTCGCAGGGAGCGGGCCAGACGGTAGAATTGAAAGCCACGTCCATCGAGGTATACGGTACCGCTGATCCGGACGCGTACCCGCTGCAACCCAAACGTCACTCGCTGGAATTTTTGCGGGAAATTGCTCATTTACGGCCCCGTACTAATACGTTTTCGGCGGTATTCCGCGTGCGTCATGCCCTGGCCTTTGCGGTACATAAGTTTTTTAGCGATAACGGATTTTTCTACTGGAACTCCCCCATCATTACGGGTTCTGACGCCGAAGGTGCCGGTGAAATGTTCCGCGTATCAACGCTTGACCCCAAGAATCCGCCCCTGAACGAGGACGGTTCGATCAACTATAAAGAAGATTTCTTCGGCAAAGAGACCAATCTGACGGTATCCGGTCAATTGGAAGGCGAGCTGGCCGCTCTGGCTCTGGGTAAAATTTATACGTTTGGACCAACCTTCCGGGCCGAAAACTCCAACACGACACGTCACCTGGCGGAGTTCTGGATGATTGAGCCCGAAATGGCCTTCTTCGATCTGTACGATAACATGGATCTGGCGGAAGATTTCGTTCAGTACGTCATCAAGTACGCCCTCGATAACTGTGTCGAAGATCTGGCTTTTCTGGAAAAACGCTTACTGGAAGAAGAGAAAAACAAACCCCAGAACGAACGTAGCCCGATGCCCTTGCTGGAAAAACTCCAGTTTGTGATCGATAACGATTTCGAGCGTCTGACCTATACGCAGGCTATCGAGATCCTGCTTCAGTCAAAACCACATAAGGAGAAGAAATTCCAGTATCCGGTGGAATGGGGCATCGACCTGCAAAGCGAGCACGAGCGTTATCTGGTCGAAAAACATTTCAAAAAACCGGTAATCCTGACGCATTATCCCCGGGCGATCAAGGCCTTCTACATGAAGCAGGAAGTGGATCGTCCCGAAGACAAAGGACCCACGGTACGGGCCATGGACGTGTTGTTCCCC
>NZ_JBMDWJ010000354.1:0-9367 GCF_048595215.1 Siphonobacter sp. | reverse complement strand
TTCTCTAGTTTACCAAGTGTACCAATTCACCCTGATTCTTGATGGTTTTCGCATAAAACACGCCGCTAACTGAAACCCGATGGTCCTTCTGAATGGTGACTTCGGAAGTATACGCCGGTACGCAATTACAATTCCAGGTCGAGGGATCAGACCAGGCTCCACTTTTAAGTGAGGTAACATTTACGGGATCGGGTGTTACTACCTGAAAGGGAGCCTTCGCCAAGACCGGTTTTGACGCCGTAAGAAATGATTTATTATTACGCGGTTCAGTAATAGCACCAACCCATCCTTCAGCGGCTCTTTTTTGTCCATTCTGATTGAAGTGTAGATTATCCATCCGACCATCGCTTTCAATGGTATTCAGATCGGCTCCGGCGTAGACATCACTTACCGTGGCCACCAAGTTGAGCTGGGCCCGCGTGATGTGTTCGGAAGAATTATCGGCATCGCCCGAATTGTACTTGCCGTAGCATTTGCCGCCCAGCCAACAGTCCTGAGCAACCAGCCAAGCTAGCCGACTCTCGCCTAGTTCATCCCGGGTCTTTTGGATGAGTTTGATATACTGCTCTTCGAAGGTTTTACCAACGCTGCTTCGGTCATTAACCCCGTGTCCGGATAGAATAGCTCGGATACCCGTTTGAGGAACGTACTTTTTCAGCGTGTTGCGAATATTAATGTAGGGATGACGAAGATTGTAATTAATGAAACCGTGTTCGAAAGGTATGTCGTAGGCCGCTTTATAAGTCAATTCGATATTGGTTCCACCAATGGCTGCATTGTAGAAAAGTACGGGAACGTTCAGGCGTTGCACAAGCATTTCGCCCAATCGACCCCAGAACCAGCGGGGAGCTCCCGGAGCCATTCCACACTGCTCGCAGAGTTGCGAAGGTGCCAAAGGAGGTAAGAGATCAGCACTCGCCGTTTGATACCAGTACGCATTCCAGTTAGGAAACGTTTCCCGAAAATCAATCGTATTTACCTGATCACGATACGCCTGGTTAGACTCTTCGTAAGCGATGGTAGGGCTGTAACCATCCCCACCCTGAGCATTAGAGTGGCCTACGACCAGAAAGACTTCCCCAACGCCTACTTTCTCGACTTTAGTAATGGAACCTACTTGTACTCCCCCCTTCATGCCACGCACTTCCAGGTCATAGCGACCTCCGGAGGCCTTCAGTACGCCATTGAGTACTCCATTTTGTGGATTGTTTTGAATGACCTGCCAGTCAATTTTAGTCCCCCCCTCGCCGGAGCGAGTGAGTAAGCGGGCTTGGATCTGATCGACCGATTGGCTGATTTTACCTGAGATGTACAGGCTGGCCTGATTGGCGTTGTCGCGTTGAGTGACCGTACGTGGAACCGGATACGTTACGCTGATTTGGGCTTGTGCCAGAGGAGTGATTCCCATTGTGGCGATCAACAGAAATCTTTTGAGGAACGGGCAAAGGTTCTTCATTGCGAGTATGATAAGGTATAAGTTTGGCGGAAACCGTACCTTTTATGCTCACGATCATCGCAGTAAAAAGGTTAATTTATTAGTACATATATTCAAAGATAAAGATGGAGTTAATACGCAAGGATACGAGAATTTTGACTATAAAACCTAATTCGTTCTTAAATTTTTTAAAAAATAAGCTGGACCAATGCAGAAATGCCTTTGATCCAGCTCGTTAATAATTATAAATCTGATGATCAACCTACTACATTCCCTTAAATAAACTAACTCTTCAGTAATGAGTTCTTAGTAAGCTGATCAGAGAATGAGTAATTACTCTTATTGTTTAATAACCATTTTACGGAGCGTAGATTGACCTTTGGTTTGAATTTCCAGTAGGTACGTTCCCGCAGGTAAATCGCCTAACTCTACTTGGCTAACCACGCTCTTTTTCAGTAACTGGCCCATCAAGGTACGCACCTGAATACTCTGTACCTGTTTGCCATCTACCTTCAACAAACCTGTGGTTGGGTTGGGTCCTACCTTGATTATACCGAACATTTCAACGGCAATGGATCGGGAAAAGCTGTATTTCCCATCGCTATCCATTTGCTTCAGTCGGTAGTAATTCAGGCCTTCAGCGGGCGTAAGGTCCGTAAACGAATAATTCGTTTGCTGCGTCACATTCCCTTGACCTTGTACCGTACCAATCGACTCAAAATCCTGAGCATTGGTGCTACGTTGAATTTCGAAATACGCATTGTTTTTCTCGCTAGCCGTTGACCAGCTCAGTTCTACCTGAACTTGTTCCGTCATTTTACCCTTAAAATCTAGCCAGGTTACGGGCGTGGGTGCTTCTTCCACAATGGAAAGCTGGGTAAATGTCGGGTAGTGATCCGACGTGTTATTGCGATAGCCGCTAATGCTCGGGCGTAATGAGTACACCCCAGCAACCGATACCGAGGTAGCCATCGCCCGACCACTACTGACCGGCAGCATAATCTCATTCGATACAAAAACGTGATCGATGAAATCTGGATAACTTGCCGTACTTGAACAACCCGAATTGCTGAAGATTTGAGTGACGCTGCTCCAGTTGGTGTTCGGACGTGTATCGCTGATGTTGGTAGTATTCGGATTGGCGTATAAAAACGCCTTCACACTACTGATCTGACCGGTGCCGGTGATGGACTGATCAACATCATCATTGAAATCGCCCGCCATGATAATCCGTTCGTTGGCAAACTGACTTTGTAGCGTATCGTACAATACCTTGTAATCGTACACCCGACGATTGTACGAAGGTACATCGGAGCCTGATTTAGCGTGCAGGCTAATGAAATGCATCCGCGTAGCTTCCATCGCTCCGTTCAGTTTTACATCAGCCGTTAACAGGAAAGGCAATCGACCGGAGGCCCAGAATTGGGAATCGTTACCCGTAGGATATCCACTAACCGGAGCCTGCGTTAACATCGGGCGGGAAGAAATTTTCGTAATTTGATCGGTACGGTAGATGATACACACCCGCTGCCCTGCCGGGTCGGGATTGGCTATCTCCGAGTACGAGTAACGCGACGAACATTCACCCGCGTACTGACGCGAAGGGTACGTCTGGTTGAGCCCCTGAATAATGGAGCCGAAAGACGTGGCAGGATCGGCAGGATTGCTGGCGTTGTAGCTACAAACTTCCTGTAACATAAAGACGTCCGAACCAATGCCATTTAGTACCGTCTTCACATTCGCCAGTTGCAAGGCTTCGTTGGTAGGTCCGTATCCGGTATTGCCTAACCACTCCACGTTCCAGTTGGTTACTTCCAGCTTTGCTTCATCGGTGGGTGCCGAAGCCGTTCCGCAACTGCCGCCCTGCAAGGGTTCCGAACCGGGTACGTCATCCGTGAAACGCGGCAGAATCTGGCAACCATTATTGAAGATAGTTACTATGCCCGTGGGTCTGAACGCACCCGTAGGCCGGGTCGCACCCGACAGATTGGTGGCAGACAGTACCCGCATGATCAGACCGTTGCTGAGCGTGTAGTTCGTATTGGCTCCGGCAAAGGTCGTACCTGCTGGACTCGTGATGGTTACGTCTTCGTTGAGCGTTACCAGCTCTCCCTGGTGATTGCAAAGCTCACTATTGGCAATGACCAACGGTGTTACGGGGCTGTTGGCTGCCGTCGTCTTTTGGAAACAGGTCAGCGTTGTTAATTCTTTTTCGGTGTTGTACAACGTTAGCGTACCCGTTACCTGTACCTCATCACCGATCTGAAGTTCCTCGGGTTGAATACCCGCCTGATCGTAAATCAGAATACCACCCGTAGCGTCCTGAATGTAAATGTTCGTCCCCGAAAAAATGCCGGCTACGCGTCCGCTTACCGTAAAAGCATTTCCTACGGTTCCGGCTCGTACTGAAGAAATGGGTGCTGAAGGGGTCAGACAAGGTTCGTTACCCGTCGGAATCTGGGATACGTAGCCACTCAACGCTACGGCTGCCGAAGCCGTACCCCCCAACAGGGTCAGCTCGCTGGTACCCGATGCAGGATAAGCCCCTACGGGAAGTCCTAATTTGAGTCGAACGTAAATCGGTCTACTAGCCAAGGCACTACCCGTATAAGGAATCGAAAGGGTACTGCTGAAGGTGGTACTGTCTAAAGAAATCTCGAAGTTTTCCGGAGCCGTCAGGGAAAGAGTACCCGCCGCCGGACTCAGGTTCCGGCCAGCTAAATTAAAAGATTTCGAAAGAGAAGTGGTACTGCCTTCCTGGTACGTGAGCGAACCAATGGAAGTCACTGACGTCTGGAAAGTCGGAGCCGTACTATTCCCCGTAAACAAGAAATCATCAATCCGGTGATTACCCGTAGTGGACGTTCCGCTTTTTTTGATAATCCGAATTTTGAAGTTCGCATTGTTATCAAACGCGGTTTCGGTAGCGGGCGTTGTGAACGAGACGAGGGTACAGGATTCCGTGAGTTTATAAGTCCCCAATTCCACATAGTCCGTACCAGAGCTGACTTGTACTGCCAAGGAGTCTCCCGTTCCCGAGGCGGAAGTACGGGTTCTGAAACTAATGGTGAACGGACCCGTGTAACCAGCCGTACTCGCGGTTATTTCAATGTAGTCCCCTACTGCCCAGCCTTGGGCAGAGTATCCAGCCCCGGAACACCCATTGGTGCCAGGCGTGCCCAGATTAACGGGCGTCCAGGTACCCGGTGCGGGAAGCGTAGTGCTAAAGTCGTAGGACAAAATTGCCGTTTGGGCGTAGGTTTGCCCGAAACAACAAAAGAGCCATACGGTTAAAGAGAAGCGTAGAAGTTTGTTCATGAATGATGGGATTAGTCAGTAAGCTAACAAATCTACCATTATTCAATGCCCACACTCTACCTGGAAGAGTTAAGAAACTATTAAATGCATTGGATTATTCAATAACATCAATTAATTCTTTTAAAAAGATAAAATTTTCAATTCCCCAGTGTTCGGTAAAGATTACGTAAATAATAACCCAACAGCCATAAAGCTTATACGCTGAAGACTATACGGTATTAAATTACATTTTTTTAGAAAAATTAGGCCCGACTTGCACGGCGTTCAAATCTTTCGATTTCTAAGAAAAGTATAAAATAATCACCACAAAAAGTTTCGATTACCTACGGAAAATCAAATTTCGTCGCTAATTTTGCGGGAAAATTTTCAGAGTATGTTCGCTTTCCCACTCTGAATTTTTACGCATTAGTATTACTCTGAATTCAATATAACTTTCCAAGACTGCTGTATGGCATCAGTTAGACCCGATGAGGTATCGGCAATACTACGGGAGCAACTTTCCGGAGCAAAGTCAGCCGCCGAGCTCGAAGAAGTGGGTACGGTTCTCCAGATCGGTGACGGTGTGGCCCGTATTTATGGACTATCCAACGTTCAAGCCGGTGAGCTGCTCGCCTTTGAAAATGGCGTAAAAGCCCTGGCCCTAAACCTCGAAGAAGATAATGTCGGGGCCGTATTATTAGGTGAATTTTCCGATATTAAGGAAGGTGACACCGTAAAACGGACGCGTCAAATTGCCTCCATCCGCGTAGGTGAAGGCATGCTTGGCCGGGTAGTTAATACCCTGGGCGAGCCCATCGATGGCAATGGCCCGATTAGTGGAACTCTGTACGATATGCCCATCGAGCGTAAAGCTCCGGGGGTAATCTATCGTCAGCCCGTAACCGAGCCTCTGCAATCCGGTATCAAAGCAATCGACGCCATGATTCCCGTAGGCCGTGGCCAGCGGGAGTTGATTATTGGTGACCGTCAGACGGGTAAAACCACTGTAGCGATCGATACCATCATCAACCAGAAAGAATTCTACGACGCTGGTCAGCCCGTATACTGTATCTACGTAGCCTGTGGTCAGAAAGCTTCGACTATCAAGCAAGTAGAACAGGCTCTGCGTAAAGCAGGTGCTATGGACTATACGGTTATTGTGGCGGCTGGTGCCTCGGACTCTGCTCCGATGCAATTCTACGCTCCATTTACGGGTGCTGCTATCGGTGAGTTCTTCCGGGATACGGGACGCCCCGCTCTGGTCGTTTACGATGACTTGTCAAAACAAGCCGTAGCGTACCGTACGGTGTCTCTGCTGCTCCGTCGTCCGCCCGGACGCGAAGCGTATCCTGGTGACGTATTCTACCTGCACAGCCGGTTACTGGAACGTGCCGCTAAAATCATCGCCAACGATGAGATTGCTGCCAGCATGAATGATCTTCCCGATAGCCTTCGGCCCATCGTAAAAGGTGGTGGTTCATTAACGGCTCTCCCCATCATCGAAACCCAGGCTGGTGACGTTTCGGCGTATATCCCAACGAACGTAATTTCGATTACGGACGGTCAGATCTTCCTCGAATCCAACTTGTTCAACGCCGGTATCCGCCCTGCGATCAACGTAGGTATCTCGGTAAGCCGCGTAGGTGGTAACGCCCAGATCAAGTCGATGAAGAAAGTAGCTGGTACGCTGAAACTCGATCAGGCTCAGTTCCGCGAGCTGGAAGCGTTTGCCAAATTCGGTTCGGATCTGGACGCCGCTACGAAACTGACCATCGAACGGGGTCGTCGTAACCTGGAAATTCTGATTCAAAAACAAGGAGCTCCCCAACGCGTAGAAGAGCAAGTGGCCATGATCCACGTTTCTACCAAGGGCTTGATCGATACGGTTCCGGTAAATCAGGTTCGCCAGTTCGAAGCTGACTTTATCAACTTACTCCGTGCTCAACACGCGGATGTATTAAAACAATTGAAAGCAGGGAAGTACGACGATACGATTACCTCTACGCTTGAGAAAGTAGCGAAAGAAGTAGCCATCAAGTACAACCTGGCTGTCGCCTGATCTGATGTTCGGTAGCCCGCTGCTGCCTTAAGCAGCGGGCCTTTTTCGCTCATGATCGAACGTCTCATCATCCAACACCATGGCTAACTTAAAAGAAGTTCGTAACCGGATTGCCTCCGTGAACTCTACCCAGCAAATCACCAAGGCCATGAAAATGGTGGCTGCGGCTAAATTGCGGAGAGCTCAGGATAACATCCTTCAAATGCGGCCTTACGCTCAGAAACTGGGCGAAATGCTCCAAACCGTATCGGCAGGAGCAGAAGCGGCCCAGGAAAATCCTTTCAAACAGGAACGCCCCATTGAGAAAGTTCTTATGGTGGTGATTACCTCCGATCGTGGTCTTTGTGGGGCATTCAATGCCAACGTAAGCAAAGCCGCAACGGCTGTTATCAATGAAAAGTACGCCGCTCAAAAACGGGCTGGCAACGTTCATATTCTTTCCATCGGCAAAAAAGGCGGCGAATTTTTTACCCGCCGTGGCTATAAAGTCAACGCTCTGTATGAAGATACCTTTACTCGCTTGAGCTTCGGTGTCGTTCGTCAGGCAGCCGACGAAATCATGAACGCTTTTCTAAACAATCAATACGACATCGTAGAGATTGTTTACAACGAATTCAAAAACGTAGCTACGCAGATTGTTCGCGTGGAGCAGTTCCTGCCCATCGTTGAAAGCACGGCCCAGGATACAGCAACACCCGGCGACTACATTTTTGAACCTTCGGAAGAAGAAATCATTAAGGAGCTGATTCCTAAATCGTTGAAAATTCAGTTGTACCGGGCCGTACTGGAGTCTAACGCTTCTGAACACGGTGCCCGTATGACGGCCATGGACAAAGCAACGGACAACGCGGGTGAACTATTGAAGAACCTGCGGATCGAGTACAACCGTTCACGTCAGGCGGCGATTACGACGGAGATCCTTGAAATTGTAGCGGGTGCGGAAGCCCTGGCTGGCAATTAATATTCATTGATTTTCCCCCTTTGCACCCTCATTCTTTCGGGAATGGGGGTTTTTTATTGGGGTATTCATCTAACTTGTCCATAGATCGAATTTTCATTTTGATAGACTGTTAAGTTATTCCAAACGAAATTTTGTGTATTAAATACTTTACCCCATATTGAAGCATTAATTTCTATTTTTAGCAAATAATATTCCCATTTAAGCTGTTTAAAGTATGCTGAGTCGCGTTGCAAATTCAATCTACTGGATGAATCGGTATGTAGAGCGAGCCGAAAATTATTCGCGGTTTGTGGATGTGAACTTTAATTTGATGCTGGATTTGCCACCGGATGTGGAAGAACAATGGGAACCTTTGATCATTGCGACGGCCGATAATAAACTCTTCTACGAGCACTTTCAGGAACCGAGTCGGGAGAATATTATCTTCTTCATGACTTTTGACTCCCGTAACCCCAACTCTATCCTCAGTACCTTGCAGTACGCCCGCGAAAATGCCCGTACCATTCGGGAAACTATCTCGCGGGAAATGTGGGAACAACTCAATGCCTTGTACTGGAAAGTCAAAGAAGCGGCCACCCAATCCAAACACTGGGAGATGCGGCATTTCCAGGATTTTTACGAAGAAATCAAACTCGGCTGTCAGACTTTCTACGGCATCATTGAATCCACCATTAGTCGGAATGAAGGGTGGCACTTCGCCCGGTTGGGCCGGATGCTGGAGCGGGCGGATAAAACCACGCGATTTCTGGATGTAAAGTACTTCACCCTCCTACCTGACGTGGGTGCCGTTGGCTCACCCCTGGATCTATTGCTGTGGTCATCGGTACTGAAATCTGTATCGGCCTACAACATGTACCGCCAGCGGTTCCGGAATATGTCTCCCGCCCATATTGTGGAGTTTCTGATTCTGGAAAAGAATTTCCCCCGTTCGGTCATGCACTCTTTGAAGCGAGCTGAACTCTCACTGTACGAAATTTCCGGTGGTTTCATCGGCAATAGTTATACGAACAAGGCCGAACGCGTACTGAGTAAACTGCGGAGTGAAATTGAGTTCATGACCATTGAAGATATCTTCAGTACGGGCTTGCATGAATTTCTGGACAATTTCCAGTCCAAAAACAATGCCGCAGGAGCAGCTATTTTTGAGACGTACTTTGATCTGAAACCCGTCGTTTAAAGTGAATGACGGCCTGGAGCAAACCCGCATCTTTTAAATAATTAGGAAAGGATCATCGCTGCCAGTCACTAGGGAATAGCTATTTTTTTACATTTGTAGGGGAAGCTATTCGATTCATCCTTCCGCAATCCAATTCTATTACACATGACGTATTGCCTTGGCATCAAAACAAAGACCGGCTTAATCGCTCTGGCAGATACCCGCCTTACCTCGGGTTCGGAAGTGACTACGAACAAGAAAATTTCCATTCATCAAGTAGAGCATCACTCCCTGTTTATCATGACTTCCGGGTTACGATCGGTACGGGACAAAGCCATTACCTATTTCCGGGAAGTGATTGCCGAACGGGATGCCAACTTTAACAAGCTATACAAGGCCGTAAATGCCTTCGGTGAGCAGGTACGGCGGGTTGCTCAGGAGGATAAAAATGCTCTGGCC
>NZ_JBMDWJ010000353.1:0-8624 GCF_048595215.1 Siphonobacter sp. | reverse complement strand
GGGGAGGGGAGGGGCTGTAGGGTTCACTACAGCCCAAATGATTTGGCGGTATAGCTACCTACGTTTTTGATTTCGTTGTTAGCCATCCGTACCTCGATGTCGTAAAGGATTTTATTAATCTTCTCGATCGGGAAGGACTCGATGACTTCCTCCGCCTGGTCCTGTCGCAACTTGAAACGGTTCACCAGACGATCCATCAAAGGACTAAAATCAATGACATTGGGCGTAATGTAGGAAACCTCAAACTCTACCTGTTCCACGGGTTTACGACCCCGACCGGGACGATCCCCCAGAATAGGCGTGAACGTAAAGGTCAGGTCCGTATGGCCATTGATTTCGCGACTGGCTACTTCCAGTACATCCCGTTGAAATTGCGTCCACACGGGGTATTTATCCTTGCCCGTCTTGGTATCCATCACACCTAGCATGAGCTTTAGGTCTACGAGCTTACGACGAAAGGTCTTGTTTTTCATGTTTTTGTACATGCACAACAACTCGTAAATCCGCTTGGCGTAAATGGACTGCAAACTTATCGCGGCCTGTAACTGAATTTTCGTGAAGCGTTCCTTCAAATCAACGTAGAAAGGGCGAATTTCCTGGGACAAGGCAATTTCGATAATGCCCGTCCCTTTTTTGTACTTCGCCGAAGCGGCAAAGGTCGTCTGAAGGAAATCCCCGTTGGGCAAATACCCCTGTACGAGTCGGGTGACGATGCGGGCCGTTGCATTTTTATAGGCTTCAAATTTAATCTCTTCACTGCCCATAATTTTTGCAATTTCCTTGATGGAAACTTGATAGACTTTCATGGGTGAATCATCGGGACGCACCTGAGCAATAACCATGTAGAGGATATTTCGCTCCGTTTCCGTCATCTCGTAACGGGCCTGGGTAAGGAAGTTGTCCTGATAAATTTCTATCTGTGCATTCATGGGTTAAGAGATGGGCTATGGATGAACAAATAACGTACAAAAAAGAATATAATGTACCTAGTTTGGACAAATACATTTTATTACCAACCAAACTACATTTTTATAGGTCAGGTTGACCGACCAAACCCCATTTTTTAAATGACAAATACCGACCAAAGTCCATGTTTTTACCGACCAAACTACATTTTTTAAAAGTTATCCACAGGATAAACCACTAAAAATCAAACAATTACAACGCTCGTTTTTCCCTTCAAGAGATTATCAAGAGATATTGAAAAACACAAACTCTTGATAAATGAAAAAAGGGCCTCCGCTTCGTACCAATTAAAATCAAAAAAAGGCTTTTTATAAAAATCAAAAAATCAAAAAGCGTGGCAAAGAAAATAAGGGAGTCAGGCCGTGAACTATATTTTTAGTTTATTGCCTGACCTAGAAAGCGAACTTAAGTCAACCAAGCTCAGCACCGACAGCTCTCAAATACAGCCTCTCTCAGCCATCTTCTAGGTAAAGTATTCACCCTGACACCGATTAACCACTTTGAAGGCCTCACAGAGGCTTTTATTAGAAGCGATTCTTAAAGTCTTACTTCGATAGACCGACCAAACTACATTTTTTAATTCCGATCCCCGGTCAGCAAGATTACAAGACTCGAGAGTACTACCCTAACTCCATCTTTCAGATGCACACCGACCAAACTACATTTTATTAAAACCCTTTCGCCTCAAAACGACTAGTCGCGATGGGTGTAAAATCGTTGTGCATAGGTAACTATTTGATTATCAGGCATAGTTGTGAACTATCAGATTCTTTTTTGAGCCCAAAAAATATACCGACCAAACTACATTTTATTAAGCGGTTTGCTTAAAAATCAATAATATAAACTGCTGGTTTTCAAATAGTTACAAGCTACTTTTTCAAGTAAAGTACAGGACGACCAAACTACATTTTATTAAGTAAATCAGGATTAGGTTCAGACTGATGTAAGAGCAGTAATGACCGACCAAACCACATTTTATTTAGTATAGGTCTATTGTATATCAGCTATTTAGCTTCAGTCGTAACATTGCTTTTATATAACCGACCAAACTACATTTTATTAAAATGGCGTGAAAGGAAAATCAGTCTATTAACCTGATTACAAGTCAGTTACAAACCATACGTTAAAGCGGCTATTCATCAATAGGTCAAAATACCGACTGCATTCCGTATACTATTCGAACGCAAATGAGAGGTTCTATGGCCAGTTTTCGTATTGGAAAGAGGGTAATTAAGAAACGTCTAAAACTAAAATTAGCGGTATAGCAAACGTTCTTTAAAACGTCTATTACACCGCTAATTTTAACGTTAAAATTAGTGCTTAAAAATGCTATTATAAACTGAAAGCGAGGTAGTAACCCCCTGGTTTATGTCCATTTTTAACACCACCCACGGCTAATACAATATATTGTTTCCCCTTCATCTGATACGTCATGGGTGTAGCGAAACCACCCGCAGGCAGTTGGTATTCCCACACTACTTTACCCGTTTTTTTGTCGAAAGCCCGGAAGCGTTCATCCTTTGTAGCAGCAATGAATACCAAACCTCCAGCCGTAACCAAGGGACCTCCGTAACTCTCCGTTCCCGTAACAGGTAGTCCTTTCTTTGTCAATTCCGGAAACTCACCCAGTGGAACCTTCCAAAGGTATTCTCCCGTATTGAGATCAATTGCATTCAGGGTTCCCCAGGGTGGCGTAATAGCCGGATAGCCATCGGGATCGAGAAAGCGTTTCCAACCCGTATTCACGTAAGGTGGAGGGGGCGGTGTATCGGCGGTAGTTACCGCGGGCTTTGAATCATGGGGATCAGGCGGAATGGGCTTATTAATTCCCAAAAGAAAATTGACAATGGCCAGACGCGTTTTCTCCGGTACATGCTGAAAAGAAGGCATACGGCCGCGTCCCGTCTGCAAAATTTGCATCACCTGTTGAGGCGAATACTTGGCTTTTATATTCCGTAGGTCAGGATATTCGACCCCATTGCCTTTTCGTTCGGAGCCGTGGCAAATCGAGCAATGATCGAGGTACAGTGTTTCACCCGAGAGCGGCTGTGATTTCTGACGTTTAAATTCTTCCATTTGCACGTCCCAAACCATCTCATTGGCATTTTGATAGAGAATACCCTGCTCGTCAACGGCACTGCCGCCCCATTCGGCTCCACCTCCCAATCCAAAAACCAGCGTTCCTTCCTTACTAGGCGGAATGAATTTATTTCCGGAACGCGTTTGCTGAAAACGCTTCAGTACAAAGGCATGAGCCTCGGGGGTACGCGTCGTGATATCCGCTTCCGTTAAAAACTGTCGCGTGAGCGGAGCCGGTTTCAACGGGTATTTTTGCGTAGGCCAGGGCTTTTCACCGGGGAGAGCCTCCGTTGGTACGGGACGTTCTTCAATTGGAAACAGGGATTCTCCGGTGTCTCTGTTTAATACGTATACCAGGCCATCTTTCGTCGCCTGTACTACTACTTCTACTTTTTTTCCCTGATGCACTACGGTGGTTAGCGTTGGTGGACAGGGGATGTCGCGATCCCATAAATCGTGATGGATGGTCTGGAAATGCCAGATTCGTTTGCCTGTCTCCGCGTCTAGAGCCAGAATACAGTCAGAAAAAAGGTTGGTACCTTCCCGAGCACCGCCGTAAAAATCACTGGAGGGAGAGCCCGTACCGAGATACACGACCCCACGTTTTTCGTCCAGTACCATACCTCCCCAATTATTAGCGGCCCCACTTTTTTTCCAGGCATCTTTAGGCCAGGTATCGTAGCCGTATTCACCCGGGTGAGGAATGGTATGAAAAACCCATTTGAGTTTGCCCGTACGGACATCGAAACCACGTACGTAACCAAGAGCGGCATCCGTACCTTCACCTACCCGCGAACCCATCACCAGCGTTTCTTTATAAATGACGCCTGGACTGGTGGCATCAACCGGTAACGCGTTTACGTCCCGGTCCAGGCCATCCCCAACTCCTTCGTGTAAATCAATGGAACCCTTTTCACCGAATTCAGATACCAGCGTACCTTTTTCTGCATCCAGAGCAAACAAACGGGAGCCCGCCGAATAGTAAATCCGTTTTCCTTCCGGCCAGTACATCAAACCCCGGATGGGATGGAATGTAGGTATCTGATTTTCGAAAGGATCAAACTTCCAGAGTTCTTCCCCCGTATCGGCTTTCAAAGCGAAGAGCTTCAGGAGTGGCGTCGTTCCGTACAGGATTCCATTGATCATTAAGGGCTGACACTGAATCTCAAACGGATTTTCACCCTGAACCGCTTTGTAACTCCAGGCTACTTTGAGTTTTGAGACGTTACTGCGATTAATCTGATCGAGTTTAGAGTAACGGTTACCGGCGTAATTGCCTCCGTACGTGGGCCAATCTTCCGAGGGTTTATCGGGACTGGTACAACTCCAGCCCAACAGAGCGAAGGCTCCGATCAATGCAAGGTATTTCATAACGTAGGTGGCGATGCCTATACGCTATAAGGCGAGTGGATGCCGGATTGTTTAGAAATGATAAGGACTAAACTAGTAACCTAGCTTTCTTCTATTTCTTCGTTGAGGCCGGGTAAAGAGGGCAAGTCCACGCGAAAACGGGTACCTTGATCCAGTTGAGAATTTACCGTAATCCGGCCTCCGTGTAGTTTAATGATCTTCTCGGTCAGGGATAAACCAATGCCGTTTCCCTTGATTGCATGGGAATTAGTAGCCCGGTAAAAGGGCTGAAAAATATAGTCAAGCTCTGATTCGGCAATGCCAATACCCTGATCTTCGAAGAATACTTCGACGTAGTCCGAATGAGGCTTCACGGTAATTTGCGTATGATGATCGGACGAAAACTTACAGCCATTTTCAATCAGATTCATAAAGGCCATTTGTAAAAGCGATTCTTCACCCCTTATGGCAATAGCGGGTAAAGATTCATCTTCGTCCTGAGCATCCGTCGCAAAACTGATGCGGTAATTAGGGTATTTATGTAGTACGGAAGCTACTGCTTCGTAGATCACTTCGTCGAGCTGTACGGTTGCCCAGGTTACCTGAATTTCCTTGACGTCAAACTGAGCCAGTTCGAGCAATCCGTTTGATAACGCATTCAGACGATTAATATCTTCCAGAAGCGATTTCAATAAATTCTGGTACTCTTCACTCGAACGGGGTTTAATTAAGGAAACTTCAATCTGGTTGGTAATCAGGGTCAAAGGGGTCCGTAACTCATGCGATGCGTTAGAAACAAAACTCCGTTGCATTTCAAAACTGGAAATCCGGTCGAGCATCTGATTAAACGATACCGCCAATCGACTCAGCTCATCGTCCGCGTCGGGCGGTACGGGTAGGCGTAGTTCCAGATTTGAAACTTTGATCTGCTCAATTTTTTCGATCATGTTCGAGATCGGTTTGATGGAGCGGCGGGCGAAAATCTGGCTCAGCACAATAACCACCAAAAAGGCAATTACTAGCGTAGCCACCGAAACGGTAATCATTTCGTGCATTTTCTGCTGTCCGTAATCGTCGATGGCGTACGAAACTACTTTGTACCGTTGCCCTTTGGAGTTATGCAGTAAAAGACCGTAACCCATGCGTTCACCATCGCTGATCGAAACTACCTTCTGACTAGTAATCTGTTGTAACAGCGGTTCGGTAATCGTAAAGGGAGGTTCCTGAATTTCCTTGTCATCCAGTTCGCCACTGTCGTACAGCAGTTGATTTTGCTCGTCGAAAATGGCTACGCGGCGGTTGGATAAAGAAGTATAGGTGCCTTCGTCAATCCATCGTAACAGCGAACGATCCAGCGACTCCCCCCGCGACATGAGGTGCGTCATCGTCACCCCGCGGTTTTTAACGATATTCAGAAAGTAATCCTGATTCGAGGTAGAGAAGTAGTAGTAAAAGTTTGCCAGAAACAGGAGTAGCACGGGCGAAACCACCACGACGAAGGTAAGAGACAGGCGGGTACGGAGGTGCATGTTTATTCGGCCATTTCTTTCATGATGTAACCAATCCCTTTGCGGGTATGGATGAGTTTGGTCGTGAAATCCTTATCAATTTTCTTTCGTAGCGTATTAATGTAGACATCAATCAGGTTGGTGCCCGTGTCAAAAGGAATATCCCAGACGTTTTCAGCAATTTCGTTTCGGGTCAGTACCGTTCCCTGATTTCTTAAAAAGTACTCCAACAGGGCAATTTCGCGGGGGGTGACGTTAACAGGGCGACCCGCCCGGCTTACCGTTTTTTCCCGAAGATCGAGTACCAGATCCGCAATGCTCAACTGACTATGAGCGGCAGAGGTACTGGAGTGCTGGGTACGCTTGCGGCTTACCTGAATGCGGGCCAGCAGTTCACTGAACTCGAAGGGTTTAACCAGATAGTCATCGGCACCGGCGTCGAAGCCCGTGAGTTTATTTTCAATCGTACCCAGGGCGGTCAGGATAATGATGGGAATATGGCTGTTTCGTTCGTGAATGTAGCGACACAGGTCATACCCATTGATGTCGGGCAAATTAATATCCAGTATGACCAGATTAATCTCTCCCAGTTCCAGAGCTTTCTTCGCTGAAGCTCCATCCAGAGCTACGGAGGCCTGAAAGCCGTATTCATCCAATCCGCGTTTGAGCGAGGTAGCGAGTTTTAACTCATCTTCTACAATTAATATCCGCATATAGAAGCCAATCGAGGTGGCGTATTAAAATCACTCAGGAAAAGTCAAGTTTACTACGTCAATCCTCACATTAAAATTTTTTAATCACCGACGAGCGGTTATTGGGTTTAAATTAAACACTTCTACTAATCTTTACTTATTTATTAAAGTGCTGAAAAACAGACGTATATAGGCCAAAGATACAATTTTCCTAAGCTTAAAAAAGAGAATAAGATCACCTTTAGCGAATTCTAATCCTGTCTTTAACTTCTCTTAATGTTGGCCTAATCTTAGGCATTTACATTTGTTAAAAGCATTTCACCAACGGCAATAAAAGGATGAATTTTACGGGTATATTCGGTGAACTACTCGGATCTATTACGTTTTCTTAACTACCCCATGTTAGTACGTCAGTCATTGATTTATCCAATAACCTTTCTCCTGGCTATGCTTGGTTTTCAGGCCAAGGCTCAACCGAAGGTTACGGAAGGAGTACCGCTGATAGCGGCCCCTACTGATACGCTTCAGCTGACTTTAACGCAGGCCGAAGAGCAGTTTACCCGGCAGAACTTAAACCTGATGATTGCTCAGTTGGGCATCAGCGAGTCACAAAAACAGGAAATCCAGTCGAAACTTCGGCCCAACCCTACCATATACGCCGAAATCATGCCTTACAATAATGGTACGGCTACCGCGGGTAAGGAACGGGCTATACTGCCATTTCGCCAAAGTAATTCCGAGCAGATTATACAGTTGCAACAGCTACTTCTGCTGGCTGGTAAACGGAACAAGCAACTAGCCATCGCTCAAACTAGTACTGAAATTGCTCGTGACCGTTTTCAGGATGTGATCCGGACCTTGCGGTACGACCTGCGGAGTACGTTTTACAGTCTCTACTTTAATCAACAGTCGATTAGTATTTACGACGAGGAAATCCAGACGCTTCAGCAGACGGTGACGCTGTATCAACAGCAGTACGAAAAAGGGAACGTTCCTCTGAAAGACCTAACCCGACTGAAAGCGTATCTGTTTAATCTGACGACGGAAAAACAGTCGCTCATCCTGCAACTGGCCAACGATCAGGCTGAACTGGCCGTATTGTTGAATATGAATCCGGCGACGGTGGTACGGCCTGAAGTAACGACACAGGAGCTTGAAGCCTACAATCCGACTTCGCTGACGCTGAATGATCTGTACAACCGGGCGGAAGAAAATCGGTACGATCTGAAAGCGTATACCGATCAGTCCAAATTGGAACAGCAGAATCTGATTTTACAGAAAGCATTGGCCAAACCTGATCTGACCGTGCAGGCGACCTTTGACCGCAACGGGGCTTTCGGTTCAAATTATATCGGGGTGGGCGTTGGATTACCCGTACCCATTTTCAACAAAAACCAAGGCAACATCGAAGCGGCAAAAATTCGTACGCAGGCCAGTCAACAGGGGATTGCCGCCTATCGATTGCAGGTGCAGAGCGAAGTACAGAAAGCGTATGTAAAAGTGCTTCAGACCAACCAGTTGTACCAGCAGTTTGATACTCGCTTTAACGAAGACTTTTCGCGTCTCATTGACGGCGTAACCACGAATTACCGCAAACAAAATATCGACGTAGTCGAGTTTCTGGACTTTTTCGATTCGTATAAAAATAGTCAGATTCAGTACCGTCAACTCCAGAACAACCGGATGCAAAGCCTCGAAGAGTTAGGCTACGCGGTCGGAACGAATGTATTCAGTCGATAAACTACTCATGAAAACGAATTCATTTCCCGCATTTAAATTTTGCCTGTACGGGGCTTTGTTACTGACACTGGGCATGACCGGTTGTCATTCCGACTCGGATAAGGACACACAAACGGCTGAAGCCACGCCCGTTGATTCAAACTTACTGGCCGGAGCTACCATCGATACCGCCCGGCTGAAACCCATTACCAACGAACTCCAGCTAACGGGTAAAGTCACCTTTAACCAGGACAAAGTAGTCAAGGTATTTTCGCTGGTGGGCGGCCGTATTGAAAATGTAAAAGCAGAT
>NZ_JBMDWJ010000352.1:0-10076 GCF_048595215.1 Siphonobacter sp. | reverse complement strand
AAAATCAGAAGCTATTTCGAAACGGCCAAGGCGTAATGTAGGTAAAATCTTGGCTAGTAGCAAAGCGAAGAACAGCGGCTTAAGGCCCAGAGCTTTCGAAACTCATTTTTCGAATTGACTTTCGTCATATCTGGTGGAGAGAAGCGATTGTAATTTTGGTGTATCAAATTGATAATCACTATGGTACGCACAGAAATCAACTCGCAATATCAGCACTCTTCCGCTACGCTAAGCCAACCCGCTAGCTCTTCGCTTTGGAACCGTTTTATGGCATTCTGCGAAGGTCAGGAAGCTGAAAACCACTGGCTCTGGGCCGGAGCAACCATTGGTATTCAAGGCTGTATTTTAACGCCCTTACTGCTCTGGACGATCAGTCATTTCGGGCTTAATGATGCTTATTTGTTGGTCGCCGTTACTTCCATTTTCGGCGTCGTTGTTCCTAATCTTTCGGCATTATCGACCAAGGTTATTCTGCCAATCTTTTTAACCAGTCTACTCGTCCACGTGACGATTATTCTCGGTACGCTTGCAACGTCTTTATAATCCATTCCGTAGGTAAAAAATCCACCGCTGATTAGCGGTGGATTTTTTTATGACCTAACAAAAAGCCCCTTCGCTAAGCAAAGGGGCTAACTAGTTTAGAGAAAAGCAGGATTAGTTGCGTTGTCCACCCGGACGACCTCCGCCCGGACGATTACCTCCCGGCGTACCATTTTGCGGCTGTTGGTTCTGGGGCTGACCGCCACCTTCTCCTTCACCACCGCTCTTAATATCATCGTTGTTTACACCCTTACCCCGACGGCGTTGCGGATGATCGAAGCTCATCTTACCGATTCGATAGCTGAACGTCACCCGTACCCCAGTATTATAAAGCGTGTTCACGCTCCGTTGACTAAAGGCTGGCGAATCGAAGCTGTTGCGTACTTTGAAACCATTGAAGTTGAGGAAGTTTTCCAATCCTAAACCCAAACTGGCCTTTTTATCCTTGAATTCTTTCCGTACGCCCAAATTGTAGAAGGCCATTCCGCCCTGCGTTCCCTGTAACTGAATCTGACGACCCCGAATAAAGCCAAAGCCCTGTACTGCCCAGCTATTTTTAAGGCTAATCGAGAGGTTGAAACGACCACTCACGTTGAAACCTGAATTGGACGCCCGTAACGTAGTATTGCTACCGTTGCTCAGCATCGAGTACATAATGTCCGTACCGCCGCCGACGGAAATCTTGGGTGTAATGCTGACGTTTCCGAATACGTTAACCCCAACGACTTCCTGCTTTCCAATGTTACTCGAAGTCGTTACAATGGCATCGGCAGCCACGCCTTCAAGCACTGAGTTCAGTACCGTTCCGTACGCAGTTCCTTCGAAAACTTGTTTGATATCCCGCACGTTAGAACGTACCTGCTCAATTGAATTACCCGTATGCCGGTAGAAACCCGTAAAATTCAGGTACGTTTTGTTGATAGACGTACTATACGACATTTCTACGTTGTCAGTTAATTCCGGACGCAAGTACGGGTTTCCTAAACTGACGTTGACCGGGTTGGCAATATTCACGTTCGGGTTCAGTGACTGAATACCGGGCCGTTGCAAACGCAGGTTGTATCCCCATTTCAGCGTACCTGCTCCAATGGACTTAGAGATATTGATACTAGGAACTAAGTTGTTATAATCCGGAATATCCAGTGAACTGAAGCCTACTTTGAAATCGGCATTAATGAAAGTGCGTTCGTACCGGGCACCCGCTTTAAAGTACCATTTATTTTTAGTGGACAACTGGTAGGTTGCATAACCCGCCATTACATTCTGATCGTAATTCAGCTGGTTATTCGTCCGGGTCGTATCGGTGATGAAAGATCCGTTTTCTCCGGGAGCCACAAAATATTTGTAATCACTTTGTACCTGACGGAAAATACTTTTCCCACCGAATTCCACCAATTGCGTTTTTCCAATCGGGGTCTGATAATCGACTTGGATGGTGGTTTCCTGGTTGTAGCTTTCGTTGTCGTTTTTCTGACGGCTTCCAATCGTTCCTTCGCCGTTCATCAATTCGGCCAAGTAATTATTCGTACGATTATTCCGGCTAAACTGACCCGAAATACTCAGCTCCTGCTGAGGTTTAAAGGTCTTGGTATAGTCAATATTGGCATCTACGGTATTAGAAAAATCCTTAGTATCAATATGTCGGGCATCAGTACTCGTCATTACACCACCCCGGTAGCGACCGGTTACCAAATCCTGCGTATTATTTCCGTTTCGGGTTCCGAAGCTAATATTTCCGTTTAATGAAGCCGTTTTGGAAATGTCGTAATCCATACCCAGCGAGTAGCGACCGAATAAATTCTGGTTCATCCCGGTCGACGTCTGATTCGTCAGGGTTTGAATACCGTCAACGATACTTGTCTGATCGTTAACGTTTTTATTCTTTACATTATAGCTGGCCCGGCCAAAACCGTTGAGCGAAAAGCCAAGTTTTCCCCGACGGTAGTTTCCGTTTAAGCCCAAATTAGCTCCGCGATTACCTACGCCCGAGTCAATGTTCAGCGTAAGTCCTTGAAGCGTATTTTTCTTCGTAATAATATTGATGATCCCGCCGGAACCCTCTGCGTCGTATTTAGCCGAAGGTGACGTGATGACTTCGACGCTCTTGATCATTTCGGAAGGAATCAGCTTAAGGGCATCCGCTACACTTTGAGCAACAATGGTTGAAGGTTTACCATTGATAAGCACGCGTACGTTCGAACTTCCACGTAATTGAACGTTTCCGTCCAAATCCACGGATAGCATGGGGACTTTCCGTAAGATGTCGCCCGCATCGCCCCCTTTCGCCGTAATATCTTTTTCTGCGTTATAGACCATGCGATCCACTTTCTCTTCAATCAATTCCCGTTGGCCAGTTACCGTTACTTCCTGAAGGGTACGGGTAGAAGCTGAAAGTTTGATTACGCCTAAATCAAGGTCTTCCCCCTTTTTGACGACTACGTTATCAACCGTTTTAGCCGTATAACCAATGAAGGTGATGAGGAGTTTGTAGTTTCCTTCGGCCACACGATTCAACGTAAATTTACCTTTGTCGTCCGCTACCGTACCATCGACGGGTTTATTCGTTGCCTTACTGTACAAGGCTACACTCGCAAATTCTACGGCTTTCGTCAACGCCGAATCCACTACAAATCCCGAAACTTTGGAATTACCCTTCGGACTGGTGTCCGTATCAGTACCAGGAATAGCCTTCGGCTGGCCTCCCGGAGCCGCAGGAAACTGAGCAAAGGCCGTCCCGAAGGAAAGCATGGCAAAAAGGAAAAATAAATATTTAATCATGGCTCGTTTAAAGAACAGATTCATGCGTGTGGAGCCCCAAATGGGAAAATAGGTTTGTGTTGTAACGAATTGGAAAGCGTACTTAGAAGTTAGAGTACAGCATAGATACTCTATTCAAAATTGAATGAAACATTCGAATCCGAGAGGGAAATTCGACGAAAACGGTTTCTTCGGAGATCAAGATTTTTGACTTATTTCAAGAGACAACCTTGACTATCAAATCCTAGCATTTATTCCAATTGTACAAAAACAAAAAGTGTAGCGACGAATGGCAAAAATGTATCGGCGTGTAGAAGATGATTTGAAGCTTTAATTTGAAATCGCTCTTACTAATTTATTTATTGGAGAGACTTGTACTTCATCTTTGTATTCGGGCGTTTTCAAGAAACGAAATCACCAATGGATGGAATGCGTATACGTTACTTGCTAATTAGTTTTATTCTTTCACTGCCCGCCGCCCAAGCTCAACAACGAGCTCAGTATAGCCAATACATGTTAAATCCGCTGGTATTGAATCCCGCCGTTAGTGGTCTGGAAGATTTCATCGACGTAAAGGCGGGCTATCGAAATCAATGGGCAGGTTGGCAGGGAGCCCCTAAAACGTTTTATTTAACGGCTCACGGTGCCCTCAACAAAGCAGATCGCACTAGTACTTTACCAGTTCGCGACCCGTATGGTCGTCCGTATCAACGAAGTCGTGTTTTTCCTTCGCAGCCTGCCGCTCCTTCCCATCATGGCGTGGGAGCTACCTTACTTCGCGATGAAACCGGACCCAGTTCGCGTACTACCTTACAAGCGAGCTACGCTTTACATTTACCACTTACGAACCGGATAAAAGTAGCTACTGGAGTCGCTCTGGGTTTTACGCAACATACGCTCGATTTTGATTTGCTTCACGTACTGGAGCCTAATGACCCCGTCATTCAGCAGGGAAAGCTCAATACGTTTGTACCCGAACTAAATGCGGGTGTGCTTCTATACGATCCTAATTTTTACGTTGGATTTTCCGCTAGTCAGCTTTTCTTCAAAAAACTGGATTATGGGCAGACTGGAACGTCTGACTACGAATGGCTGGGACGTCTCTATAATCATTACTTTCTTACGGCTGGCTATCGTTTTGAATTAGATCCGGACTGGTCCTTACTTCCTTCGGTACTGGTCAAGTCCGTCCGCCCCCTACCCCTTTCTTTCGACATCAACGCCAAGGTGTCCTATCAGGATCGAATTTGGATGGGTCTTTCGTACCGACATCAGGATGCCATTGTCGGCTTGATAGGATTCAATGTTAACTACAAACTAAACATTGGCTATTCGTATGATTTCACCCAATCTTCGGTACGGACGGTATCCCGCGGAACGCATGAGATTGTCGTTGGACTGATGTTCAATAACCGCCAGCGTCTGGTTTGCCCCCGTATCTTCTAAACGTAAAAAGTCCGCCGGTTTCCCGGCGGACTTTTTACTAAGCTTTAAACGGTATTTCTAGTATTCCCACAAGTTGTGTTCCCACTCCATGAGTTTGTACTCCAACTGCTGAGCCTTAACCAGACCTTCTTTTTCGCCTCCATAAATCTGAGACAAGTAAGCATTTTTGGAATTTGACTGCTTCAGAATCCGCGAAGAGAACAACCGCAAATCAAAGGCATCCGCCATGTTAAGGTGTTTCGCGTTATTCTGGTTGTTATACCAGATAAACTTCTTCGGATTACTACGGAAATACTGATCTACGTCTTTGTAACGGAATGAAGCCACTTCACGATCCAGACCCGTAGACGTTTTCGCCGCCGGGATAATCAATGTAATGGATTTCATGTCGTAGTACTGACGTGAGCGACGTTTGTCGAATACATAGTCCTCTTTTAATTCCAAGACCGTAATATCCGTAGGGAAATACTCGTAAGCCGAATTATCGTCAGCGTACGAGGGTTGATCGAAACCACTGGTATCTTTCTTCGTACCCGTAGTCCCTCCCCAGCCGTCATCTACGCCACCGGCTGCTGGAGCAGCGGGCTTTTTCGCATCTTTTTTCTTCGCACTATCGCCCCAACCATCATCGCCCGCTGGAGCTGGATCACCAAATCCAGCGGCCTTTTCTTCGTCCGAAAGCCCGCCACCCGTACCTTCCATACGAAGGTTCGTCTGAAATTGTTCAGGAGTGAGTTCGGTCACTAAAGAATCATTTTTATAGGCTTTCAGTACACCCGCTTTCATGCCATCGATCAGATAGCGAGTAATCTCGTTATTGGTCGAAAAGAAAGGCTGATTTTGGGTTTCCTGGAGGTCCATCCGACGCCAAAGCGTCGTCTTATACATAATATCTTCGTCATCAATGGGTCGCAAAGATTCAGAAGCACGGTTCCGTTCCGCCATTGCCGTCCGCTGATCGTTCATCGGAGCACGTTGCTCGGCTCCCAGTACCCGGGGTTGGGTATTGGTTGGAGCTGCCTGCAAGTTGGCTGGGGGAGCCTGCTCGGGCATGGGTGTTGGCTCCTGAGCATAGACCGATCCTGCCACTACCAGTGACAAGGTTAGTCCCGCAAATCCTCTCAATTTCGTCATGGCAAAATGTGTTTTTTCCATTAGTTCAACGGCACAGTAATAGGTTCGTTAATCGTAGTGCTTGAAACTTTTCCTTGGAAATTCTGACGTTGGTACCCTTTTACTTCAATTACGTAACGGTCGCCTGCTTGAGCAGCAGCAGCCAAGGAAGCAATATTTCCCTGACTCACTGGACCAGCTACTCGTTTTGATCCACGGGCTAATGAAATTTGTACATCATTCACCCGGAACTTGGCATCTTCAGGATTTGAAGCCGCGAAATCTTCATCCGCAATGGCCCGAACTTCCAATACCCGAAGCTGGCTGGCTGGAACACCTTTCCGCACATCCAACTTCTGTCCATTACCAAACGGAACTAATTGCGGAGCTGGTACACGACGAACATTAAATTTTTCAACGCCGAGCGTAGTACCCATGTTATTCACGTTCAGACTTACTTGGCGATTGTTGGGTACAATCGTCACTTTACCTTGGCTACCTGCAATCGTTTCAGCTCCTTCAGCACTGAAAGAAGGATTCCACATCGCTCCCATCTGCGGACTTACGAATTGCAAACGGTTGGCACAACCTAGGTATAGCGGAGGCAAAGAAGCCGATTGAATACTATACGAAGGCTTCGCTACAAAGTATTCACCCGTTACGGTAAACGTTTTCATCGCTCCCGTTGGATCCGGATAGTTTACCGTAGCCGTATAGGATTTCTTAGCTAAACCGTCTGGACCATACGCACCACCCTGAGCCGTAAACTGGATCTGACCGCGACCATCTTTCATGGGTACAGCAGCTCCGTTAAAGCTCATACGAGGCGTAATAGCACTAGACGTCGCCGCTACGTACATTTCTGCTTCGTACTTCATCCCTGCTACAACCGTGCTGGACTTTGCAGAAATGACTGGGAAAATCTTGTCAAATTTGATCTCTTTCAAGCCTACTTTAGCAGCTAGCTGATCGAGTACTGTGTTTTCGTAACGCAAAACTTCAGCCTGCTTCTGGCTCAGTACTGCCAAAGCAGCAGGAACAGGCGTTTGAGCAAAGTTCATTTCAGCGAAATCTTTGTTCCGTTGCTCTGCACTTTTACTCGCGATCGGATCATCCTTCGCATCTACAGCTAGCGGAGAAAATTGAGTACCCTTGTCTGCATAGGCCTGTAAGTCCGTTACATACTTGTTAAGCTGATTCTTAAGGCTGTAAGCTTTACCGCTTCCACCCGTTCCAACCATCAGCATGGCAACTTGTTCTTCTTCCTTCGCGTTTTTCAGGTTGCCCTGCTCGTCGAATCCACCGCTTTTGTCAATGATCTGCGATTTCAACGCATCCAGTTCATTGTACATAGCCGTAGAAAGTTTCCGAACTGCATCTGCCTTTTGAATGACATCTGCGTAAAGACTTCCGCTTTCTGCTGCTTTATCCTTAATTCCTTTTACTGACTGTTGGTTTGTAATACTTGCGGTACTGTTGGCCGTTTCAAGGCTTCGGTTCAACAAAATGAATTTATCAATCAAAGCCGAACTCACCTGCAAGGCCAGCATTGCTGTCAGTACCAGGTACATCATCCCGATCATTCGCTGCCGGGGTGTTTCATTGGCACCTGCCATATGTTTCTATTAGTTTTTCAGTGTCAGAAAAAAATGAGTAACCAGGGTTGGTTCATGAACTGGTTATTGTACGCCTTTCATGGCCGACAACATACCGCCGTAAATGTTATTGAGCGACTGTAAGTTGTTGGTCAGACGTCCCATTTCACTCTTGAATTGCTGAGCATCTTTAGAAGCTTCCTGCATGTTATCCATCGCTGATGCCAGGTTACCGTAGAAAGCGTTCATGGCTTTCAGGTGTTTCTGGGTGTCCTGCAATTCTAACTCGTACACTGCGTTAAGAGCACCCATCGTTTGCGTAATCTGTTGGAACTTCACGCGGTATTCTTTCGCATCCATCGTCGCACTAGCCATATCAGACATAGCCGAGACAGCAGTACCATACGATTTGTTCATTTCCTGTAAAGAGCCCGCAGCGATTTTTACGTTTTTAGCGTATTCGTTCGTAGCTACCGTAGCGTCCGTGATCTGACCTAATTTTCCAACGGTATCAGTCAGGCTACGTAAACCTGTGCCTAAACTATTGAATACATCAGGGGATACCTTCGCATTAGCCAGCATATCGTCCATCTTGGCCATCAGACCCAGATTAGGAGAAGTAGCTACTGCTGCAGTCGTTGCACTACGCGTGGGTAACTCACCTTTATAATTGTCATCTAATTCAGGATATACTTTTTCCCATTGGTAATCAGCCGTAGGAGCCACGAATTGCTGTAAAGCAAACAAAAGGAAAATAACGGCTTCCGTACCCATACCGATGGTCAGCATTTCATCGGCTCCGGGGCGGTGTTGAATTTTAAAAAGAGCCCCCAAGATTACAACAGCGGCCCCAACACTATAAACTACAGGAAGAATTTTGTCGAAGAAGACGTTACGTTTCGCCGCCATGAGTAAATAAAAAGGTTTAAACGTGAAAAGGACTGGATTAGATGGTAATTCATTAATGATACGCTGGGCTTATCCTGAATGAATTGGTTGACACATAAAAACACCTGTCAGGAAGAACTGACCTAACAGGTGTTTTTAAAATTTCTAACGGAATTCGCGTCCAGAAGACATACCTAAGTGTTGCATAACGCAACGGAAGCCAATATATGAACGACGAGCATCTTTATATTCCCAGGAACGGGTACCCGTTTCGAGGAAGTAAGCTACGTCTTTCCAAGAACCACCACGAATCACCTTGCGAGGCTCATCGTCATTGATATTATCAGAGTTCAAATCCCAAGTTACGACGGCAGCATTATCAGCCCAGGCATCTAAACACCACTCGGCTACGTTACCAGCCATATTATACAAACCGTATTCATTGGGATTGTACATATTAGCGGGAGCGGTATACGCATAACCATCAGCATCGTAGTTTCCACGCTGGGGTTTGAAGTTAGCCAGCATACAGCCTTTACCGTTCGCTACGTAAGGGTTACCCCAGGGATACTTGGCACCGGATTTACCACCACGAGCCGCCCATTCCCACTGTGATTCAGTAGGTAATTCGAAACGAGGCATAGCAGCCTGATTTTCGTTCGTGCGGTAGTCGTTCAACACCGACGTCCGCCAACGGCAGAAATCACGAGCGGCATCCCAGCTTACACCTACGACGGGATAACGGTCAAACGCCGGACTTGAATAATAATATTCCGTCATCGGATCACCATTATGGTAGGTAAAGTCTTTCTTCCAAACTGTAGTATCTGGATAAACTTTACTCATGATGTATTCTTCACCCAAAACCGATACAGAATCCGTCAGCATAGCATTTACATACTGACGATACTCGTTATTGGTAATTTCGGTATCATCCATGAAAAACTGGCTGATCGTAACCCGCTTATTAAAGTTTACTTGAGCGGTTGCCACATCTTCATCGGCTTGCCCCATCAGGTAGGAACCCGAAGGAATCAGAACCATACCATAGGGAGTGGGTTGTTTCCAGCCTTTGCGGGCATCAGCCACAATTTCCCCATTGTACACACCAACCTCTCCTTTGCGACTGCCTTTTCCACCTTTGCCTCCGTTGCTAGCATTATTACCTTTTTTACCGCAACTCTGTATCACCAGCATGGGAACAAGAATCAGAAGACTCCAAATGAGGCGTTTACTCATATGCCGCTCATTCATGATCATATAGTTGTTTTTCTTATCAATATCATTTATGTACTACTTCCTGAACACAAGACTTGTTTATATTCCTCGTAGTGATTACGCCGCAAAAAAACGATGAATACGCAGCTATCGTATTTAACTCAGCCAGCAAAAATAAAAAAAATATGCTTGGTACTAAGTTCCGCTCGCTAAACTTACGAGAAACAAGGCCTCTACAGTCGTGGAAGACCGCTTTAAAGCCTAAAACAAAGGCGTATACACGTGAAAATGCTGTTTTTTCGGGCTTCGAAGATGTATAAATTTCATAGTTGGATAACTGACATTTTAAAAACGGAAACGTGGAGTCCGTACGGGAATTCGCTTATTGGGTTTGGGAGCTGGTAAGCCGTAACTCAGCAGTATGGAATAAGACCCGGGTGATTTAGCACTTACTCCGCCTAAAATTATATCATAGGAAGCACCAATTCTAAATCGATTCCAGTTTACTCCTGCAAAGAC
>NZ_JBMDWJ010000351.1:0-67319 GCF_048595215.1 Siphonobacter sp. | reverse complement strand
ATTTCTTTTTGATACTAAAAAGCGGTGAAGATTGTTTTGTATCCTGGATACAAAAACCTCTTCACCGCTTTTGAATTATACTCGCTTAAAACAATTGTGCTTCCGGCAGACTGGCTTCGGTCACTTCGAAGAACTTCTCATGAATATTGAAAACCTCTTCGTCGGCCTTCCGTGGGCATTTCGCGTACGTACCGTCTTCTTTAAGCGTATACGCATTGACGTTATCTTTCATGTTGTACTCCAAAAGCTGTACCGCCTGTTGTTGTACTTTCGGGTTCACCAGTAAAAACAGCGATTCGATCCGTTTATCGAAGCTGCGTACCATCAGGTCAGCACTACCACCGTAGATTTTGGGTTCGCCTTCGTTATGGAAGTAGAATAACCGCGTGTGCTCCAGGAAATCGCCAACGATCGAGCGTACGGTAATGTTTTCAGACAGCCCTTCCCGACCCGGACGCAGACAGCAAATGCCGCGTACGATCAATTTGATGGGGACGCCCGCCTGCGAAGCCAGGTACAGCTCGTCGATGGTTTCGCGGTCTTCCAGCGAGTTAATCTTCAGACAAATCCCCGAAGGTTTTCCTTCTTTAGCGTTCGCCGCTTCGGCCCGAATCAATTCGATGAGGTTATTCCGCATGTCACCCGGAGCCGTAATCAGGTTCTGGTAACTGCTGGGTAAGGAGTGACCCGTAATTACGTTGAAAAACTCCGCTACATCACTCGTGTACACTTCATT
This sequence comes from Siphonobacter sp., assembly GCF_048595215.1. NCBI lineage: Bacteria > Pseudomonadati > Bacteroidota > Cytophagia > Cytophagales > Cytophagaceae > Siphonobacter > Siphonobacter sp. The sequence continues at coordinate 66,583 of NZ_JBMDWJ010000351.1, read as the reverse complement.
GGCCGTCAGCAACCCAACGTCCGTGTACAGCTTGGCCGTATCCTCGTTATAGTTTCCACTCGACAAGTGGGCGTAGCGTTTCACGCCATCCCCCTCGGCCCGCACAATCAACAACAGCTTGGTATGCGTCTTGAACCGACCAATCCCGTAGATCACGAAGCAACCCGCCTTTTGCAGGCGTTCAGCTTCGCGAATGTTATTTTCTTCATCAAAACGAGCCTTGACTTCGAAGAGTACGGCTACGTTCTTCCCATTTTCTGCGGCTTTGAGCAGAGCAGCCGTCACCCGGGAATTTTTTGCGACGCGGTAAACGGTCAGCTTGATACTGAGTACGTTCGGATCTTCAGCAGCCTGTTCGAGCAGTTGTAATACCGCTTCGAAGTTGTTATACGGGTGGTGGAGAAAAATGTCCCGCTCGCGTATGACGGAAAAGATATCGTCGATCGGCCCTCGGGGTAGCCCCAAAGCCGGTACGGGCGATGGAGATTTGGGGAGTTCATCGCGAAATTCCGGGTGACGAATCACCTGCCACATGGAAGTAAAGTCGATGAGCTGATCCGCGTAGAAAATATTCAGATCGTCGATTTCCCATTTCTTCTTCAGGATGTTGATCACCCATTCCGAACAATTGGGTTCCACAGCCACTTTTACCACGCGACCCAGACGACGGTTTTTCACTTTCTGACGAATCTCGTCCACGATATCGTCTTCGACATCATCAATGTCATCGACCGAAAAGTCTCCGTTCCGGATAATCCGTAACAGACTAACGTTCAGAATTTCAATGTTGCGGTACAGCTTGTGGATCTCATGCCGCACGATTTCTTCCATCGGCAGAAACACTACTTCCTCTACGCGATCAATGACGAAGAAACGCGGCAGGTTCTGTGGAATCTGAATGAACGAAAGCTTTTTCTCGGCCTGATCTTTCTTGGTCACGTACGGATTTTTCGTCACCACAGCAAACGTCAGCGTACGCGGAATCAGGCTGGGGAAGGTGTGCGTCTGATCGTACACCATGGGCGTCAGCATCGGAAAAATGGTACGGTCGAAATGCCCGATAGCCGCCGCCGCTTCTCCTTCCGTCAAGTCGCTCCAACTCGCCAGACGCAGTTCATTTTCGGGAAACAGCGGTAATAGCTCTTCCCGGAAAATCCGATTACGCTCTTCGTAAAATTGTTGACTCATCGTCAGCAACGTTTGTCGGAAGGGCCATTCCCGTAAGCCGGAATAATCGATTCGTTCTTTCTTGTAATCCAGGTAGTTATATAAGCTTCCCAAACGGATGGAGAAAAACTCATCCAGGTTGGAAGCCGTAATCGCTAGAAATTTAAGTCGGTCAAATAAGGTTCGCTGGGGATTCCGAACCTGGTCAAGTACCCGTTCATTGAAGGCCAGCCAGCTCAAGTCGCGGCTGAGGTACGGGGATTGTTCAATGGTTGAACTAACTTTTTCCTGGCTACGTGCCAGACGCTTCTGATCTTCCATAAAGGTACGAAAACGAATCAGCCGTCGAAATAACGACAAAAGGCCCGAGGTCCGCGAGCCTTTCGATAAACGGTGATATATTGAGTTTCTTCTCGACACAAAACAAACCTATTTTATCGCTGAGCCGGACGAATATTCGATTATGGTTTTGTTAAATAACCAGACCATCCGGTCAGACCTTCGTTACAAAAACGAGCATAACCCTAGTTATTATTATTTAACTGGGATTTTATTGCCGCATATTCCGACCCAATGTTAGCCATCTCCTTAACCAGAAAAGTCTGCAATTGTTCGTTAAAAATAGCCTTATCTTCCGGAGAAAGGGAAGCGTACAAATCTTTCAATTCCTGGTTAATAACAGCTCGTTCCTCATCGCTGGCGTTGATGGAACGGATGTGGTATGATTTAAAATCGAATGTCATACGGAATCGCATTTTACGTAGGTCGTACCTACTGACTAATGAGCATCTAAAAACGAGCAGGCGTTGCCTACCCAAATTTTCATAAAAAAAGTGGCGGGTGTTTCCACCCACCACCCGTAACTATTGCCAAATCAAATTGTTAAATGTCGATTTTGGCGTATTTAGCGTTGCGTTCGATGAACTCGCGACGGGGAGCTACTTCATCTCCCATCAGCATCGAGAATACGTGATCGGCTTCAGCGGCACTCTCAATGGTCACCCGCTTCAGCGTACGCGTATCGGGGTTCATCGTAGTTTCCCAGAGCTGTTCGGCGTTCATTTCACCTAGACCTTTGTAGCGTTGAATCCCTACTGAATCCGGACGATCGCCACCAATTTCCATTACTGCCCGTTCGCGTTGTTGTTCCGTCCAGCAGTACCGGCTTTGCTGCCCTTTCTTCACCAGATACAAAGGCGGCTGAGCAATGTAGACGTATCCCTGATCGACCAGATCCTTCATGTACCGGAAGAAGAAGGTCAGAATCAGCGTACGAATGTGACTACCATCCACGTCGGCATCGGTCATGATCACAATCTTGTGGTACCGCAGTTTGTCCAGGTTCAGGGCTCTTTCGTCACCATCCCGACCAAACTGTACACCAAGAGCGGTAATCATGTTTTTGATTTCCTCGTTCTCGTAAATCTTATACTCCTGAGCTTTTTCTACGTTCAGGATTTTACCGCGTAAGGGCAGAATCGCCTGGAAGTTCCGGTTGCGACCCTGTTTGGCCGTACCCCCAGCCGAATCCCCCTCAACGAGGAATAGTTCACACTGTTCCGCATCCGATTCCGAGCAGTCAGCCAGTTTACCGGGCAAGCCACCGCCACCCAGTACCGTTTTACGCTGAACCGCTTCACGAGCCTTGCGGGCAGCAATCCGGGCTTTCGCCGCAATGACTACCTTATCGACAATCGTTTTGGCTTCCTTGGGGTGCTCTTCCAGCCAGGTCTGTAACATGTCGGTTACTACCTGCGAAACCGCTCCGGAAACCTCGCCGTTACCTAATTTAGTTTTCGTTTGTCCTTCAAACTGAGGCTCGGCTACTTTCACAGAGATAACCGCCGTTAGACCTTCGCGGAAATCTTCGCCCGAAATCTCAATTTTCTCTTTGGCCAGCATGCCGTTTTTATCGGCGTAGTTTTTCAGGGTTCGCGTTAATGCTCCCCGGAAACCCGCCACGTGCGTACCGCCTTCGATGGTATTGATGTTGTTAACGTAGCTGAATACGTTCTCGGAATACGAGTTGTTATACACCATCGCCACCTGTACCGGAATCGAAGCTTTGTCCGACGATTCCATGTAAATGGGATCAGCCAAAAGTGCTTCCCGCGTACCGTCGAGATATTTCACAAACTCGATCAGACCGCCTTCGGAGAAAAACTCCTCGGTCAGAGGCTCACCGGCTTCATTCAGATCCCGTAAGTCGGTCAGGTAAATCCGAATGCCTTTGTTCAGAAAGGCCAGCTCGCGTAAGCGTTGAGCTACGGTTTCGAACTTGTATTCCGTGATGGTAAAAATGGTGGCATCAGGCTGAAAACGAACCGTCGTACCGGTACGTTCACCCGCATCACCGACGACTTTAACCGCGTACTGAGGGACACCGATTTTATATTCCTGCTGGAAGATTTTTCCTTCCCGGTAAACATTCACTTTCAGGTCCGTAGACAGGGCGTTCACGCAGGAAACCCCCACGCCGTGCAAACCACCCGAAACTTTATAAGAGCCTTTGTCGAATTTACCACCGGCGTGCAGAACGGTCATTACAACCTCCAGAGCCGACTTTTTCTCTTTCGAGTGCATCCCCGTAGGAATACCCCGGCCATTATCTTCAACCGTAATCGAATTGTCTTCGTTGATGGTTACCCGGATCGTATCGCAGTACCCCGCCAGAGCTTCGTCAATCGAGTTATCTACTACCTCCCAGATCAGGTGGTGAAGTCCCTTCGTTCCTACGTCTCCGATGTACATGGAAGGCCGTTTCCGTACGGCTTCGAGCCCTTCCAACACCTGAATATTATCGGCACCATAATCGTTGCGGGCCGTTACGACCTTATCTTCTTCCAAAACTTCGTTGGTCATAAATACTTGGTTTTTAGACTACTGGGCAAACAATAAAACTCGCCTCACCTTTCGAAATAAACTTGGTAAAAATACAATTTTTTTACCACAAAACCGTGCATTTTTCAAAGAAAATCACAAATAATTCGGGCGTTTTTTGCGATTTTTTGAAGCTGAAAAAAGAAAGTCGGAATTACCCGGCCGTTTGCTAAGTTTGAGTTGGACTTTTCTGGAAACTGAAGTTCAAAACGTCCACTCATTAGCTAGTATCTACCAACTTCTTTCTTCCATGCTTACCTGCCAGAAACCTCTTTTTTCGCTCCCTGAAGCCATTCATTACCTTAACGGAGCATCTATGTCACCCCTGCTTAAAAGCGTTGAAGAAGCGGGTATTCAGGGCCTGTTACGCAAATCGCAGCCTCATACGATTCATCAGGAAGATTACTTTACGAATGTGGACCATGTCCGGCAACTATTCGGACAACTGGTGCACGTTCCGTACGAACGCGTAGCGATCATCCCCTCCGTTTCGTACGGAATGGCGATTGTGGCAAAGAACCTGAACGCTCGGCCCGGTCAGCATATTTTGCTGGTAGCCGATGAATTCCCCTCGGATGTATACGCCTGGGAAGAAGTTTGCCAAACGCAGGCCATTTCTCTGAAAACGATTAGCCGTACGGGCAACGGTAAAAGCTGGAACGAAGCCGTTTTAAACGCCATCAGCGACGAAACCGCCTTACTGATGATCGCTCCTATCCATTGGTCGGACGGAACACGGTTTGACATCGAAGCTCTCAGCAAACGCTGTCGGGAAACGGGTACGCTGTTTGTACTCGACGGTACGCAGGCGGTGGGAGCCCTGCCGCTTGATCTAACGGAGGTATCGGTGGATGCACTGATCGTCGGCGGCTATAAGTGGCTGCTGGGTACGTACGGGATGGGACTGGCGTATTTCGGTCCCGCCTTTGACAAAGGCCGCTCCATTGAACAAAGCTGGATTAATCGCAAAGGCAGTGATAATTTCCGCTTACTGATGGCCTATACGAAGGAATTCCGGCCCGGAGCCAGTCGCTATTCCATGGGCGAACAAAGCAATTTCATCCAGATACCGATGCTGGCGACGGCTCTGGAGCAAATCCTGGCGTGGACGCCCGAAGCCGTACAGGCGTACAGCGAGGCGTTGGTTCGTCCGCACGTAGCCCAGTGGCAAGAACTGGGTTTCTGGATTGAAGCAGAGGCGTATCGAAGCTCCCACCTGTTCGGACTACGTCACGAAGGGCTGGATATGAACCGTTTGCGGACGGAGCTGGAACGCCATCAGGTATACATTTCCACGCGGGGCACTACCCTTCGTATTGCGACGCACGTCTACAATGAAACGGCGGATCTGGAAGCTCTGACGGAAGCGTTATCGGCTAGCCTTTAACTAACAAAAACGGCCCGACGAATAATTCATCGGGCCGTTGGCTGTGGTATCTTGTCGCCTAATCTTCGGGATAGGGAACGAAAATGAACTTGGTAAAATCGGAGTCAATGATGAACAGACAGGCGTACTCGGCGGGGTCTTTGTAGCTTTCCTTGAAAAGCTCCTCGCCGTCTTCCCCGATGATTTCCCGCTGGAGGAATTCCTCGAGAAACGTAGCCGAATAGTACCACTGGTTATCGTTCATTTCTCCCCGGCCAATCAATACCGAACCAAGGGGTTGCGGCTGCTGACAGGCCACAAAAATGGGATAATTAGAAAAGCCCCGCTGCCGGATCTGGTGGGCGGCTTCCTGAATAAATTCGGATACTTTCACAAAGTCGGCCGTAATCATGCCGAGATATTTCCCACTCAATTCCGGTGAATTGGGGGCATTGGATAGTGCTTCGGGTTCGTCGATCATTTTTTTAGTTTTCCGTTTGCGGTTTTCAGTTGTCCTGTTCAGCAAATAATTCATTCCAGATACTAACTAAAACAGACAATTGTTCACTGTTCTCGTGGTCACCTTCACTTCCAGTAACTTACCTTTTTCACTGAAAACAGACAACTGTAAACTACCCACTAAACTCATCTTCTCGCGGCTAGTAATAGCCCTAAATCTTTATAACGTAAATTGAACAGGCGGGCAATGTGAGCGTTGGTTACGGAACCGTTATGCACATAGACGCCTTTCATAAACCATTTATTGGCAAACATCATTTCCTCAATACCGCCCAACGTACCCGTTTTCAACAGAAAAGGCATGAACACGTTACTCAGGGCGATACTGGCCGTGCGGGCCACGCGACTCGGAATATTGGGGACGCAGTAGTGAATAACGCCGTGTTTCTTGAACGTTGGATTTTTGTGACTGGTCATTTCCGAGGTTTCAAAGTTTCCACCCTGATCAATGGATACGTCAATGACTACCGAATTCGTACGCATCCGCGAAATCATATCTTCCGTCACCACCATCGGACTGCGGCCTTCCTCGCTCCGAATTGCTCCAATCACCACGTCCGCCCGCTGAATGGCGTCGGACAACACGTCGGAGTGAATGATACTCGTATAAATGGGCTGTCCGACGGCGTATCGCAACCGCTGTAACCGGTAGGTATCCTTGTCAAAAACCTGTACCTGAGCCCCTAATCCCAAGGCCATTCGAGTCGCGTATTCGGCCACCGTACCCGCTCCTAGTACCACGACTTTGGTTGGGGGAACGCCCGTAATACCACCGAGGATGATGCCTTTGCCCTCGTGTACGCCACTGAGGTATTCGGCGGCGATCATCATCACCGTACTACCCGCAATTTCGCTCATGGTACGAATGATGGGCATGGCTCCGGATTTATCTTCGATGTATTCGAAGGCAATCCCAGTGATCTGTTTTTCGTTGAGAGCCGCAAAATATTCCTGCGTACGATTGGGAAGCGTCAGAGCCGAAATCAGCGTGCTGCCGCGTTTCAGGTATTTGTATTCATCTTCCGTAGCGGGCTCTACTTTCAGAATCACATCAGCGGCGTAGGCTTCTTCGGGCGAGTAGACAATGCGGGCACCGGCTTCGCGGTAATCGTGGTCACTGAATTGGGCTCCCTCACCCGCTCCACTCTCCAGAATCACCAGATGACCATTCCGTACCAGTAACGAAACTGCTTCGGGTACCAGAGCAATGCGGTGATCGAGAAATGAAATTTCTTTGGGCAATCCAATCAGCAAGGAATGCTGCGTGGTTTTGATAGGAGCCAGCTGCTCCTGGGGATACAAAAGCGTCTGCTGAGCCAGGGCTTCAAAACCGGATTGCTGTGTTTTAGGAACGCTCATAATAAAGCAGTTAACCCGTTAGTTAGGGGATACGGCGAATCGTTTGGAGCGTACTATCGCCGTTTTCTAGTCGTTGTAAATGTGTATCTCTCAATCGGATCACGCAAAGATAACCTTTTACACGGGAAGCCCGGAGCAAGTTTTAGCCACTGGACAAACTGAATCCTTGAAAAATGGGTTAAATTAGTAGAAAGGACGATGTTGGTACGTGAATCGCTTTTCTAAACCGCCTATATCTGATAAATCAGCTTACAGGCCTTGATTACTCGCTAAACTCAAGCCGATAGGCTCTGCCTGACGCTTCTATCCAAGACATTTATGCTCGGTCACCGTTTTTCCGAATTTGTACCCGACATTCAGCAGGATTCCCAGCAGGCCAAGTTTGACCAGTTGCTGGATATTTTTAATCAACTGCTCACTATGACCAGTGGCGACGTGGCTCAGGCGATGTCGTGGCTGACGCAACTGGACAAACAATACAAGCTTACCGATGAAAACTACGGCATCGGGGATTTCTTCGAAGACCTGAAAAAGAAAGGGTTTATTACCGAAGAAAACGCCGAGGGCGAAACGGTACTGACGCCGAAGGGGGAACAATCCATCCGGAAACAGTCACTCGATGAAATCTTCGGGAAACTCAAAAAATCACGTTCGGGCGGCAATCACCGGACTTCGCACGCGGGTACGGGTGACGAAGCAACGTCGGATCGCCGGACCTTCCAGTTCGGGGATTCACTCGAACAAATCGCCATGACCGAATCTATTCGGAATGCCCAGATCAACAACGGTATTGGCGATTTTATGATGACCGAGAATGACCTGGAAATCGTCGATACCGAATACAAGGCTCAGACGAGTACGGTATTGATGATCGACATCAGTCACTCGATGATTCTGTACGGGGAAGACCGGATTACACCCGCAAAAAAAGTAGCCATGGCCCTGTCGGAACTGATTATGACGAAATATCCCAAGGATACGCTCGACATCATCGTTTTCGGTAACGACGCCTGGCAGATTCAGGTGAAAGATCTGCCGTATCTGGAAGTGGGGCCGTATCATACCAATACCGTAGCCGGACTGGAACTGGCGATGGATTTACTCCGCCGTCGGAAAAATAAAAACAAGCAGATCTTCATGATTACGGATGGTAAACCGACCTGTTTAAAAGAAGGCATTCGCTACTATAAAAACAGCTTTGGTCTAGACCGTAAAATCCTGAACAAAACGCTTACACTGGCAGCCCAGTGTCGCCGGATTAAAATCCCAATTACCACGTTCATGATTGCCCGCGATCCGTACCTACAGGATTTCGTTCGCAAATTTACGGAAACCAACAATGGCCGGGCCTATTACTCGAGCCTGAAAGGATTGGGTGAGTTTATTTTTGAAGATTTCGAGAGGAATCGGAAGAAGAATGTACGGTAAGGAATTATTGATTTATCTTGATTGGGATTTAGAAATCCCAATCAAGATTTAACTTTATAGAAGTATGGAAACTCAGGAATTAAAGAAAACTATTATTGAATTGGTTGATAAAATGCCAGATACAGTACTTCGCGAGCTATATGAGTTATTGACGGAGAAATCCAGGCAACATGCTTCTGATGAAGAAGTTGATGCGGCGACTAACTACATACTCAAGAAAAATGCAGAATTATATCGCCGGCTTGCGTGATTAAATTACTATCCCTAAGGCAGTTAATCATCATTCATGAGAAATTAATTAGCCAGTCTGGTGGCGGCTCAGGCATTAGAGACGAGGCAGGTTTGAAATCGGCAGTTGCTCAACCAGAAATGACATTTGGAGGCCAGGAACTTTATCCAGGCCTTGCCGAGAAAGCGGCAGCTCTGTGTTTTTCTTTAACCATGAATCACCCTTTTGTAGATGGTAACAAAAGAATTGGTCATGCAGCTTTGGAGATTACTCTAAAAATCAACGGTTACGAACTTTCTGCTTCGGTAGATGAGCAGGAACAAATCATACTAGACCTTGCCTCCGGCTTACTGGATCGCGAAACTTTTACTCGCTGGGTACTAGCCAAACTAGTTCCGTTTCAGGAGTTTTGAAACCTTTGGTACGCTTGAAAATTTAGTAGTTGACAGTCGGAATAATCACTCGTTTCAGTACACTTATCCAGTTACAGAAAGCACTTCATCAGGTCGCCTTTACTTCATTCTCTTACCCCTACTAGATTTACCTCAAACGCTCCATTTTCCACTACTACTCCCAATCTTCCCTTGGTGGATGACGGTGTTTGATTTTCAGGGAAATCCCCTTTTCTTGGCGACTGTTTAGTAAACCTCCCTTGTTTTATGGCAAATCCGCTTTTTTCAGAAAAAACCTTTGACAAAATTTCCGTGGCGTCAGATGACGTCATGACGATGCAGGGCACGTTAAACAAAATCGCCCTTTTATTAACCCTTACCATCAGCGTAGCGGCAGTAACCTTTTACGCCGCCCTTCAGGGTCAGCAATGGACCTCGCTTCTGTTACCCGTAGGAGCCATCGGCGGTTTGATTATTGCCCTTGTACTAGCTTTTAAACCTACGTTGGCTCCAACCCTAGCTCCGCTCTACGCCGTGCTGGAGGGAGCTTTTGTGGGTAGTATTTCTAGTTTATTCTCCGGATTAGCATTTATGGCGGCCGTACTCACCTTTGGCGTACTGGCGTTGTTATTAGTCGTCTACCAAACGGGCTTGATTCGGGTTACGCAAGGGTTCATGCGGGGCGTGATGGTCGCTACCGGAGCCGTGGCTCTGCTTTATCTACTCACGTTTGCTCTGAGTTTTTTCGGTATCATGGTACCCTATATTCATGAAGCGGGCTGGATCGGTATCGTTTTCTCGCTAGTAGTGGTAGGCATTGCGGCGATGAACTTACTGATCGATTTTCACCTCATCGAAGCGGGCGTGGCTCAACAAGCTCCCAAGTTTATGGAATGGTACTCTGCTTTTGGGTTGCTGGTAACGATCATCTGGCTGTATCTGGAAATTCTGAAACTCCTGGCGAAGCTGAATCGCCGATAGCTAAGTAATCAATGCCCCGCTGCAGCTAGTCATGCGGGGCTTTTTAGTTTTCAAGCGGACCGATTACTGGATTGTTTTTCTACGTTAGAAAATCTATAAACCCTCTCTGATCAGAAAATCAACGTACGTTTGTCCTTATGACGCCTGAGTAAATACCAGCTTTGTACAGGGTGACGTACGCAAACTAACCTCTTTCTCGAAATATATCCATCATTCCTTCTATCTCTTCTAAACCCATGAGATTATACAAAACCCGCCTGGGCATCGTCTTGGAAGCCGACGAACAGTACTATCCCATCGAAGCAACCGACTGGGATCAGCTCATTAATCAGGATAATCTGTACGAAGTACTACAGGCGATTACTACGTCGGTAAGCCCTTCCCCAGAGCTACACCACTGGTTGCATACGGACTTACTGGCTCCCATCGGTCGGCAGGAAGTCTGGGCCGCTGGGGTTACGTACCTGCGGAGCCGCGATGCCCGAATGGAAGAATCCCAGGATGCCGGTGGCGGTAGTTTTTACGACCGTGTATACGACGCCGAACGGCCCGAAATTTTCTTCAAGGCTACCCCCGAGCGAGTCGTAGACCCCCTGGGTACGGTACGCATTCGTAAAGATTCGCACTGGAACGTTCCGGAGCCGGAGCTTACTTTGTTCATGACTTCTTCGGGAAAAATCGTAGCGTATACCTGCGGCAACGATATGAGTTCACGGGATATTGAGGGAGAAAATCCCCTGTACTTACCGCAAGCTAAATCGTACGATGGCAGTGCTGCCTTAGGCCCCTGCCTGTACGTGCCCGGTACAGCGATTGATCCACATACCCATATTCGACTGGAGATTCACCGGAACCGGGAAAGTGTATACGATAACAAAATTTCCATCAGCCAGATGAAGCGGCAGCATACCGAGCTAGTCTCGTTCCTGTTCCGCGAATGTTCGTTTGCCTACGGCTGTTTTCTGATGACGGGAACGGGCATTGTTCCTCCCGATGATTTCACCCTGCAACGCGGCGATGAAGTCCAGATCACCATCGATGGCATTGGTACGCTGGTGAATACAGTGGCGTAACTAAAATAGTTTTGATCAAAGAAAAAGCGTGAAGCTCTCTTCACGCTTTTTCTTTGACTGCTCCATTCTTATTTGGCTGGTTTACTCCACGTTCTTCTTTCGCGAACCATATAAGTCGGATTCTTTGTTTCTTCTTTCAGATACTCGTCATACGCACGGTTGGTCATTAGATCGACCTGATAATAATGTTTCCCGTAATTAGCTGCATTTTTATATAATTTACTTACAGAAGCATGTGAAAAATCTTCTGGTTTATACTTATTCAATTCTTCATTAGCAACGCGTTTATCATCGATCCATACGCCACTCATTTTAGGATTTTTCCAAATTTCCAATTCTTTTGCGGTTGGCCTTTCTTTTTTAAGCGGAGGCAGATAGTAGACAACAATTTTTTGCTTGTCCTGCTGTTCTTTACTCATCTGATGATAGATCGATATAACCCGTTCTTCCTCAACTTTAGACAAATTGTAACGATTGTACCGGCGGGAGCCATTCTCTATGGGTGTATACGTTCGTTTCGTAATCGCTTCGTATTCCTTCAACAATTCTTCAGAAACACCCTTTTGGGTTGAAGGTACCTGAATCGCAGTTTGCTCGGTCTGAGCCCCTGCGTACTCCACTTTACTGAACAAAGCTATTGTAAGTATTACCATTGGTATCAGACTCATTTGTCTGATTAAGCGTTGAAACCGGGAAGTCATTTTCGTCATCATCAGTAGTCTTTTTTTAGTAGTTACATAATTAAAAGAACTGGTAAGAAATAAACCTTGACTCACTTTACTCACTAATAAACGCTGGTACTTTTTTACTTCCGGATCGATGGATAAGACCGCATGATCCGCCAAGTATTCATGATTCATCCGGATCATTTTCTGGTAGACATACACCGCCGGATTGAACCACCAGCATACCTGTACTAACTCCATAAACAGAATATCCCAGGTGTGCCGCTGCCGGATATGGGCTAATTCGTGCTGCCAGATCTGTGCTTCTATTTCCTGCTTTTGATAGCTACGTTTACTGACGAAAATGTAATTCATGAAACTATACGGCAATTCATCATTGTCCAGTAACACAACCTTTATCGAACCTCTGATTACTACTGCATTCCTGATTTTCCATACCACGGCCAGTACATTTTTCAGAAAGCGAATGGCGAGTATACCCGTAACCAGGGCATATACTAACCATGCATACTGTTCGAACGTAACAGGCTGCTTTTCAACCGCTATTAACGGCCTATTTACTTCGTTGCCAGTCAATCGGTATACTACTTCTGTGGCAGGAATTACCTCCGGGTTGTTCAATTCTATCGTTAGTAATGGAATCGCTAAGGAGGCTCCTATACTCATCAATAAATAGAAACGATTGAACACAAACATGGTCTCCCGTTCCAGCAATACTTTATAGACTAACAGGAACAGGATGGAGCAGAGTATAGACTTCAGGAGGTAGTCCATTACTTTTTCTTTTTAGTGATTTCTTCGTCAACGATTCGCTTTAAATCTTCCAGTTCATCGAGCGATAAATTAGAAGCTTTCGTAAAAAAGGAGGCAAACTTTAACGCTGAGTTTTCAAAATAACTTTTAATGATTCCTTTCACATGTTTAGCGAAGTAATCATCCTTTTTAACCAGGGCGTAATACTCCCGGGAATTACCGTAGACGGTGTAATCCACGAAGCCTTTTTCCTGCATTCGTTTCAGTAAGGTAGCCACGGTAGTAACGGCGGGTTTCGGCTCCGGATACAGTTCCAGTAAGTCCTTCATAAATACTTTTTCCTGTTGCCAGATCAGCTCCATCAGTTGCTCTTCGGCTTTGGTTAACTGGGCCATATTCTACATTCATAGATTTTACTCTACAAACGTAGAATAAAAAATCAATATCCCAAATGAGTTCACCTTTTTTTGTATTCTGCCCGTGTCTTTCATCGTATATCTTTGAGTTAATTGACCGTCGACACGGCCAGCCCAAACCTTTTTGATTCTGAAAACGTTACCCACTTACGTAGCTAAACCCTTTTTTGATGTCGTATCACTCGCTTTCCGTTTCCGATAAACTCAATATTACTACGCTGGGTCAGCTCAAGGCGGCTGGCTATCAGCCTGAATCCATTAAAGACGAACTTCGTCGCAATCTCATCACCAAAATGCGTTCGGGCGAAGAAGTGTTTCCCGGCGTATACGGCTACGAAGACACCGTAATCCCGGATGTCGAACGAGCCCTGCTTTCCCGGCACCATATCAACCTGCTGGGTCTTCGCGGACAGGCCAAAACCCGGATTGCCCGCCTGATGATTTACCTGCTCGACGAGTACATTCCCGTCGTAGAAGGTTCTGAACTTAACGATGATCCCTTACAACCCTTGTCGCGTTACGCGGTGGATCTGATTGCCGAAAAAGGCGACGAGACGCCCGTAATCTGGCTGCATCGGGATGAGCGGTATACGGAAAAACTTGCCACCCCCGATGTATCTGTTGCCGATTTGATTGGCGATGCGGACCCGATCAAGGCGGCTACGCTGAAACTCCCCTATTCGGACGAACGGGTGATTCACTTTGGCTTGATTCCGCGTTCGCACCGGGGAATTTTTGTGATCAACGAGTTACCCGATTTACAGGCCCGGATTCAGGTGTCACTCTTCAATATTCTGCAGGAAGGAGACATTCAGATTCGCGGTTTCAAACTCCGCTTACCGCTGGATATTCAGTTTGTTTTCACCGCGAACCCCGAAGATTATACCAACCGGGGTAGCATTGTAACGCCCCTGAAAGATCGGATCGACAGCCAGATTCTGACGCACTACCCGCGTACGCTGGAGATCGGTAAACGCATCACGCGTCAGGAAGCGAAGGTGAAAGAAGGTCAGGAAATCGTCTCTATCAATGAAGTAACGGAAGACCTGATCGAGCAAATTGCCATTGAAGCCCGTCAAAGTGAATACGTCGATGCCAAGTCGGGGGTATCCGCCCGGATGACGATTTCGGCGTACGAAAATCTGGTTTCCGCGGCAGAACGTCGGGCTTTGCTCAACAGTGAAGAGCGTACGTACGTGCGTCTTGCGGATCTGTACGGAGTTATTCCGGCGATTACGGGTAAGGTGGAGCTGGTGTACGAAGGCGAAGTAGAAGGACCCTATATCGTGGCGATGAATCTGGTCAGTAAAGCCATTAAAACACAGTTTCTGCAATACTTCCCCGATCCGGAAAAGTTGAAGAAACAGATCAAAAATAAGAAGAACCCGTTCCAGAAAGTACAAACCTGGTTTGGCGAACACTCGTTGGACTTATTGAGCGATCTGTCCGATAAAGATTACCAGAACCGACTGCTGGCCATCGATGGCCTGGACGATCTGGTGGAAGAATTTCACCCCGAACTTACAGGCGATGAAAAATTCTTCTTCATGGAATTTGCCCTGCATGGGATGGCTGAGTTTTCGCTTATTAGTAAGAAACCCCTCGACAAAGGCTTACAATTCAAGGATCTGACCGACAGCCTTATTGCCGGCATGAACTTTGACGATGACGACGAGGAGGAAGATGATGACGAAGAAGATTTCGGCGGTCGCCGGAGACGGTAAGGGTTGATTTTTAGTTGATTGCCAAAGGGGTACGTTGTTTCTGAACGGCGTACCCTTTTTTCTATGGTGTTTATTGCCCGCATGGCATACGCAACAAACACTGGTGCAGGTTTCCAAACTTGTACGTATTCTGCTACACCGACTGCCGGACAATCAGCCGGAATGGATTCGCCAGTTTTTGTGTCGAGTTGTTGAGAATGAGTTCGGCGGCCTGTTTTCCCATGGCTTCAAAATCAGTAGAAAGTACCGTGATTCCGTCGAGAATGATTTCCTTAAGCGGGTTTTCGTTGTAAGAGATAATCCCAACTTCCTTCCCTACCCGGTACCCGTTGGTTTTTGCTTGCTTCACCAGCGTCACCAGATCGTCTTCCATCAGGTTAATGTATACATCGCCCGGCGACATCACTTCTTTCGATACATCCGAAATGATCTTATAGGGAAAGCCGTATTCGGTACAGAACTTCTGAAAACCAATCAGGATTTCGCGGGCGTGGTAGGTATACAGCGGAAAAACCAGCTTGAGTACCTGATACTTTCGTAACAGCTCCTCCCCTTCAGCCAAAGCCGTAAAAATGTCCCGTTCAAAATCCTGATACACCGCCGCATACGGACCTTCCACACCGGGAACCAGTTTATCCAGAATCAGTAGCTGATCCTTGGGCAACTGATTGATCAGCTCCGCCGCCGTTTCGCCGCCTTCCAGAAAATGGGCAATGATGACGTAATGCGTATAATGCCCGGCCCGATTCTGAATCAGCTCTTTAAACAGCCGGAAGTTGTTGTTGTAGATGTAAAAATCAACCGCTGTTTCTTCACCCAGCATCTCCACCATCGCGTCGTAGATGATTTTTTTGTGGGGACTTAACTTATTGAAAAGCAGAAAAATCCGACGCTTCTGCCGATAGCTGGCACTAGCAATATAAAAGCCTTTTCCCGGCACGGAGCCTAGAATACCCAACTTCTTGAGTTCATTATACGCCTTTTCAGCCGTATCCCGGGAAATGTCATACAGCATCGACAGTTCATTAATCGACGGCAAACCCTGCTTGGTCTTGACCAGCCCCTTCTCAAGGGCCGCAATTACTGAATTGACAATCTGCTTGTATTTAGGGGTCGTTGAATACTCATCAATCTGGATGATTTCAAAGACCTGACGAACCGTTTGTTTCATGCGAATAGGAGGCAATCTGAACCGTAAAGATCGTAAGTTACGTCCTAAATACCCCATAGAATATTTTCCGGACGGCTTGAGTAGAAAAAAACAACTGGCTACACTTACCGAATAGACAGGTTACGTACATTTAAACTCAAACCTGTAGAATTAGTATTTAATCACTCTAAACTTATGCTTAAACGTTTTCTTCACACCTGGCTGTGCCTGGTTTTAGTGGGGCTCTTGTCACAGGTTCAGGCCCAGCAGGCCCCTCACAAACTTCGTTACGAATACGGCGATATTCGCCTGGGAACCGGCGTCAGGAAGCCTCGCCTAAGCTGGCAGCTTGCGTCTACGCAAGCCGGAGCCCGCCAGACGGCCTATCAAATCCTGGTGGCCTCTTCCGCAGAAGCTCTGGCTAAAAACCAAGGGGATGTCTGGGACTCGGGTAAGATCAACGCTTCGCAGTCGGTCTACGTGGATTATCAGGGAAAAAACCTGGAAAGTCGGCAACGGTATTTCTGGAAAGTAAAAATCTGGGACGAAAAAGGAAAAGCCTCCGGCTGGTCCAAACCCGACTGGTGGGAAATGGGCCTGCTGGCCAAAGATGACTGGAAAGCGGACTGGATCGGCATGGCGGGCGTAGTGGGCGAACCGCCCCGCTCAACGCAGGGCCGGAAGGAATTCCCGGTACGCGGCAAACTCGTGAAGGCTCGGGTATACGCTACGGGTTTAGGCGATTATGCCCTGCAAATCAATGGGCAACGCGTGGGCGATATGCTGCTAACGCCCGGCTGGACGGACTATCTCAAGAAAGTATACTACCAAACCTATGACGTTACGGAGCTGCTCAAGGAAGGCAATAACCAGATCGACGCCTTTCTGGGGAACGGCTGGTGGAGCGGCGGCCTCGGCTGGGGCGGCGGTTTCCATCGGTATTCACAGGGCCCTTTGCGACTACTATGCCAACTGGAATTGACCTATACTGATGGTACGCGGGAGCTGATTACTTCAAATACCAGTTGGAAAATTCGGTTGTCGCCCGTCATTTACGACTCCATGTACCACGGCGAGCATTACGATGCCCGGCAGGAAGCGAAAGGCACCGAAGCAGACGGCTGGGTAACGCCCGTCGTACTGAACACGGCCAAAAACCAGACGACCCTGTTCGGACCTACTGCCGACGCCAACGCGAACGAACAGGCCGCCACGTTCGACATGAGTACGCTACAGGTGGTGGCTCAGGAAGCTCCACCGATCCGCGTCACGGAAACCCGCAAAGCCGTAAAAGTGACGGAACCCAAGCCCGGTCATTTCGTTTTCGACTTTGGTCAGAACATGGCGGGGATTGTGCATCTGAGTATTCCGAAGGGCGTGTACGGGCAGGAAGTGGCTCTGCATTTCGCCGAGTTGCTCCACGACGATGGAACCGTAGCTCAGGAAAACCTGCGTTCGGCCAAGTCTACGGATCGGTACATCTGCAAAAGCAATGGCGGCAAGGAAGAATGGGAACCCATGTTTCTGTACCACGGCTTTCGTTACGTCGAAGTAATCGGTTTTCCGGGGAAGCCCACCGCCGACCAGATCGTAGCCAAAGTCATTCATACGGATTTTGAACCGATTGGCGAATTCTCTACCTCCGAGGATATTCTCAACAAAATCTACTCGAATGCCCGCTGGACGCTGAAGAGTAACGCCCTGTCCATTCCGACCGATTGCCCGCAACGCGACGAGCGACTGGGCTGGATGGGCGACGCTCAGATTTTTGTGGCTTCTTCCTGCTATCTGATGGACATCAACAGTTTCTGGGCCAAATATTCCCGGGATATTGCGGATTCCCAGCATCCCTCGGGATACGTGTACGACGTTAATCCGAAGATGGTAGTGGGTGGTCCGTCAAAGCCCGCCTGGGGCGATGCGACGCTGATTGTTCCCTGGACTTCCTACGAATTTTTCGGCGATAAACGCATCCTGGAAACGAACTACGCCAGTATGAAAGCCTGGGTAGAATACATGAACCAGCACGCTTCGACGAAAAAAACGGGACTATACTATTTCTCTGATCCCAGTGAACAATGGTTCGGCTACGGCGACTGGGTTCCCGTGGTAGCCTCGCCCAGTAAGCCCATTGGCGGAGCGTATCAGGTTTATTCCAATACGCTCCTGGCGAAAGCGGCTACGGTACTCGGCAAAACGGAAGATGCTACTAAATATGCGGCTTTAGCCAAACAGTATACGTCGAAGTACAACGATCTCTATTTCAAGGATAACAATTACGAAGGTAAAACCCAGGCGGCCAACCTGATGCCGCTTACTTTCGGCATTGTACCGGAAAACCTGCGGGCTCGCATCGCTCAAAACATAGCCGATGATGTGAAGGCTCACGACAATCACCTGACGACTGGTTTCATCGCTTCCCAGCAGATTCTGCCCCGCCTGTCGGATTACGGGTACAATGACCTGGCCTATCAGGTAGCTACGCAGAAAACGTACCCGAGCTGGGGCTATATGGCCGAAAATGGAGCTACGACGATGTGGGAGCTCTGGAATTCGGACAAGGAAAAACCTGAAGGCATGAACTCCCGCAATCACTTCGCGTACGGTTCCGTCATTGAGTGGTATTTCCGGTATCTGGCGGGTGTGGAACCGATTGATCCGGGCTTCAAAACCTTCCGCATTGCTCCCAAGCCGCCGAAAGACCTCAACTGGGTGAAGTTTTCGTATCAATCGCTGTACGGCCCGATTGTGTCCAACTGGGAACGCAAAAACGGGAAGCTCCAACTGAACGTCACCGTACCACCCAATACGCAGGCCGAACTGGTACTGCCCCTGACAGTGGGCCAAACCGCTACGCTGGCCGGAAAGAAACTCAAAACCAATACGACTACGCTGGTTCCGGGGTCGTACCGAGTAGAAATTCAGTAGGCCGGATCGCGTTAGGTCAGCAATCCTGGTTAGTTCGTGAACTACCAATCCGAATGAGGGCAAGATTCGTTACTTCAACGAACACTCCTTGAAAATTTCGAGTCGTGTTCGTTGAAGTGATCGTATAAAAATCGGTTTTGCGTCTTCACGTGGATCGGTTTTATGCATGGAACGAATCCATACGTTATTCATTCTTAATCAATAAGCCTATGATTCATTGGATTAACGTGTGTAATCTCTCCGGGATGCTTCGCTCTGCTACTGGAAGGCCCGGGGTTGTAACCCCGAATTAATTCACTTGAACCCCGTTGGGGTTTTCAAAGGATTCGGACTTGATGTTACTGAAACCTTAAACCAATCCTCAAACCTGATACCCACTCAAACAGCCTTTTTCTAACCTTCTGGCTACGAACTCCTTCGAACGAGCAGCCATACAGAGCAGGATGGTTCACCCTAACAGACCATGACAGCTCATTCTTTTTCCTTTGGTTCATTTGTACCGCTAACTAAGGCCTATATCATTTTTTGTATACAATCATGACCGAGACTACCTCTTTCAAGCACGTAAGTTATTTATGGGATGATGCGAAAGCCGCCGAACTGGCTGGCGATGAAGTCGCTCTCCTGATTTACCGTTCTAATCTGTTAGGTGCTGACCTTCGCCTGACCAATTACGGAGGCGGCAACACGTCCTGCAAAGTGACGTCTCCCGATCCGCTGACGGGCGACGATACCCGGGTGATGTGGGTGAAAGGCTCCGGTGGTGACTTAGGTACGCTGAAGAAATCGGGACTAGCGGCCTTGTACCTGGATCGTCTACACGCCTTGAAGAATCGGTACCGGGGTCTTGAATTTGAAGATGAGATGGTGGATTTGTTTAACCACTGTATCTACGATCTGGACTCGAAAGCTCCTTCCATCGATACACCCTTACACGCCTTTTTGCCGTTCAATCACGTTGATCACCTACACCCCGATGCGGCCATTGCCATTGCGGCGGCGAAAGACGGCGAGCAGATCGTGAAAGATCTGTTTGGGGGTACGCTCGGCTGGGTCCCCTGGCAGCGTCCCGGCTTCGATCTGGGTCTGCAACTGGAACGATGTCTGGCCGAAAATCCGGGCATTCGTGGTATTTTTCTGGGTAGCCATGGCTTATTCACCTGGGGTGATACGGCCTATGAAAGCTACATCAACACGCTCGAAGTGATCGAACGTTGTGCGGAATATCTGGAAGAAAACTACGGCAAAAAAGGCCCCGTATTCGGTGGTCAGAAAGTGCAAACCGTTGAAAACCGCAAAGAGCAGGCGGCTAAACTGGCTCCCGTACTGCGGGGTTTCTGCTCCAGCTACGTACGCATGATCGGTCATTTTACGGATGATGAACGCGTACTCCAATTCATCAATTCCAATGACCTGGACAAGTTGGCTCCGCTGGGTACCTCCTGCCCCGACCACTTCCTGCGTACGAAAATCCAGCCGCTGGTACTCGACCTGCCCGCCGACGCGGATCTTTCGGATACCAAAGCTCTGAAGGAAAAACTGGCTCCGGCCTTCGAAGCGTACCGGGCCATGTACACCGAGTACTACGAAAGCTGCAAACGCAGCAACAGTCCCGCCATGCGTGACCCCAATCCGGTGGTGATTCTGTGGCCGGGCGTGGGTCAGTTTACGTTTGCGAAAGATAAACAAACCGCTCGCGTAGCGTCGGAATTTTATGTCAACGCCATCAACGTGATGCGGGGTGCCGAGGCTATTTCGGAATATACGTCCCTACCCCGTCAGGAAGCTTTTGACATTGAATATTGGTTGCTGGAAGAAGCCAAGCTGCAACGCATGCCCAAGCCCAAGCCGCTTTCGGGCAAGATTGCCCTGATTACGGGTTCCGCGGGAGGTATTGGTAAAGCCATCGCCAAGAAATTACAGGCTGAAGGTGCCGTCGTCTTCCTGAATGATAACGACGCTGACCGCCTGGCCGGAGCCAAGGAAGAATTCCTGAAAAGCTACGGGAAAGATTCTTCCGCTTCCGAGTTGCTCGATGTTACCTCGGCGGAATCCATCGCCAAGGCCTTCGATGCCTGCTCGCTGGCTTTCGGTGGCGTGGATATTGTCGTGAACAACGCCGGTATTTCCATTTCCAAATCCATCGAAGATCATACGGAGAAGGACTG
Organism: Siphonobacter sp.; assembly: GCF_048595215.1. Classification (NCBI taxonomy): domain Bacteria; kingdom Pseudomonadati; phylum Bacteroidota; class Cytophagia; order Cytophagales; family Cytophagaceae; genus Siphonobacter; species Siphonobacter sp. The sequence continues at coordinate 45,364 of NZ_JBMDWJ010000351.1, read as the reverse complement.
GGATTTACTGTTCGATATTCTCGTCAAAGGTCAGTTCCTAGTATCGCAAGCCGCCGTGGCTGTCATGCGGAAGCAGGCTCTGGGGGGTGACATTCTCAATATTGCTTCGAAAAATGCTGTTGTGAGTGGTCCGAACAACCTGGGGTATGGCTCCGCGAAAGCGGCTCAGGCCCACGGTACGCGTTTGCTGGCGGCGGAAGTGGGTCCCGAACGGATCCGGGTCAACACCATTAATCCTGACGCTGTTATTGCCGATTCGAAGATCTGGGCGGGTGCCTGGGCCGAAGGTCGGGCTAAAGCGTACGGTATCACGGTGGAAGAGCTGCCCGCCTTCTACGCCAAGCGGACCCTATTGAACGAAATCATTTTACCGGAAGACATCGCCAATGCCTGCTTCGCGTTCGTAGGCGGACTTCTCAACAAGTCTACCGGCAACGCCCTGAATGTAGATGGTGGGGTTGCAATGGGCTTTTACCGCTAAGCGTTTGATGTTTAGGGTTTTGAGTTAAATGCTTGCATAAAAGAGGGTACGCGAACTCAAAACTCTAAACTTCAAACTTATAACTCAAAACCTTCGTATGCCTCGCGTTGCTTTTAAAATGCAGCTGTTTCCGGGAAACGTGGACGAATACCGCCGGAGACACGACGAAATCTGGCCGGAACTGGTGGAATTACTCCAGTCCAGCGGCATTCATAACTATTCGATTTTTCTGGACGAAAGCACGAATACGCTTTTCGGCGTACAGGAAGTCGATGATCTGAGCGTTACAGGGAAGTTACCCGAAAATCCCGTCATGCAGAAGTGGTGGGCGTACATGGCTGATCTCATGGAAACCAATCCCGACCAGTCACCCGTACAGGTCGCTTTACCGGAAGTTTTTTACCTGAAATGAGTTTGGTGTTTTGAGTTTAGGGTTTTGAATGGCCGCCGCTGCGGTTATCGTCCACTTTGAATGAATGGATGAATCTAACTATCCCTATTTCTGATGTGATAAAACTCAAAACCCTAAACCCAAAACTCAACACGCTAACACTAACCAACATATGCCTCTCGAATCCTATCAGATAGCCCAATATAACCAGCAGCATGAAGTTGCTCATCGCCGGAAGTTTGAGTTTTTAGCCGAAGAACTAGGCTCCGAAAACACCGAGCGTATCCTTGGTAAACTTATTGATTTTCAGATTGCCATTCCCAGTTGGGCTCTGGGTACGGGTGGTACCCGCTTTGGCCGCTTTGCGGGTGGTGGGGAACCCCGGAATCTCGAAGAAAAAATTGCTGACGTAGGCCTGCTACACGCTCTGAACCGTTCGAGCGGAGCCATTTCCCTGCATATTCCCTGGGACATTCCGACCGACGGCGAGGCCATCAAACAACTGGCCGCCAGCTACGGCCTCGTATTCGATGCCATGAACTCGAATACGTTCCAGGATCAGCCGAATCAGGAGCTGAGCTACAAGTTTGGTTCGCTGCAACATACCGATGCCGCTGTTCGTAAACAAGCTATCGATCATAACATCGACGTGATTCGTTACGGCGAAGCTCTGGGTTCTAAATCCCTGACGGTCTGGCTATCCGATGGTTCGAGCTTCCCCGGACAACTGAACTTCCGCAAAGCTTTCCAGCGTACGTTGGAAGGTTTGCAGGAAATCTACGCGGCTCTTCCCGCCGACTGGAAGATTTTCGTCGAATACAAAGCCTTTGAACCCAACTTCTACTCAACTACGGTGGGTGACTGGGGCCAATCGTTCCTGTACGCCAGCAAGTTAGGCCCTAAAGCGTACACGCTGGTCGATTTGGGTCACCACCTGCCCAATGCCAACATCGAGCAAATTGTATCGCTGCTGCTGATGGAAGAAAAGCTGGGTGGTTTCCACTTCAACGATTCGAAATACGGCGACGACGATCTGACGGCCGGTAGTATCAAACCGTATCAGTTATTCTTGATTTTCAACGAACTGGTCGATGGCATGGATGCTCGCGGCATGAATCACGCCTCGGATTTGGGCTGGATGATTGATGCGTCGCACAACGTAAAAGATCCGCTGGAAGATTTGCTGCAATCCGTTGAAGCCATCAAGCTCGCCTACGCTCAGGCATTGCTCGTGGATCGCGTGGCTTTGGAAGAAGCCCGTACTAACAACGATGTAGCCGCCGCTCAGGAGCTATTACAGAATGCCTTCCGTACGGATTTACGGCCTCTGCTAGCCGAAGCCCGTTTGCGGGCCGATGCCGCTCTGAATCCCGTGGGCCTGTACCGTGAGTTATCCCTTCGCAATAAATTGATCGAAGCCCGTGGTTTGAAAGCCGTGGCTACTGGTCTTTAATAGTTACGTCAGGTACAGGACTTACCTGTACCTGACGTTTTTTTAATCCACCCATTCATTAATTCATTCTGTACGCCCCATGTCTATCCCCTGCGTCGCCATTTTTGATATTGGGAAAACCAATAAGAAACTGCTTCTCTTTGATCAGCACTACCAGATCGTGTACCAGAAGCAGACACCTTTCGAAGAAATTCCGGACGATGACGGATTCCACGGGGATGATTTACAGTTATTGAGCAATTGGCTGATCGACAGTCTAGCGGAAGTCTTGAACGAAGGCCGATTTGACGTACGGGCTCTGAATTTTTCCGCGTACGGGGCGAGTTTCGTTCATATTGACGTCGACGGAAAACCCGTCACGCCCCTCTATAATTACCTAAAAACGTTCCCACTTGAACTTCAGCAACGCTTTAACGATCATTACGGTCCGGGACTGGAATGGTCGGCCCGTACGGCTTCGCCCGTTTTGGGTATGCTGAATTCAGGGATGCAGTTGTACTGGCTCAAGTACGAGAAATCCGAGTTGTACTGGCAAATTGAGCACTCACTGCACCTGCCCCAGTACGCCAGCTATCTTTTTACCAAGCGTCCTGTTTCTGAAATTACCAGCGTCGGTTGCCATACGGGGCTTTGGGATTTTACGCAACGCAAGTACCACCGCTGGGTATTCGAAGAAGGATTTCATTCGCTGGGGCAGATGGTTCTGCCTTCTTTTGTGACCTCCCCCGCCGTAGAAAAAGACGATATGCAGGTGGGCGTGGGTATTCATGACAGTTCGGCGGCTCTGGTACCGTACCTACGGGCGTTCGGGCAGGAACCTTTTCTACTGATTTCGACGGGAACCTGGTGCATTACCATGAACCCGTTCAGCGACGAACCCCTTACGATCAGCGAGTTACGTCAGGATTGCCTCAGTTACCTGACCTTCCGGGGTGATCCGGTCAAAGCTTCCCGGTTGTTTGCCGGAAATGAACACGAACGGGCCGTTAAACACCTGGCGGATTATTTTCAAACGGATCTTTCGCAGTATCAGCGAGTATCATACGACGAAGCCATTCTTTTGTCCTTACGCAGTCGCTTCAACCAGGCTTCGCCCGATTCGGTACGGCTGGGTTCGCTGGAAGATTCCACTTTTTCGGAACGAAACCTGAATGAATTCAGTAGTTACGAAGAAGCGTACCATCAGTTGATTCTGGATTTGATGGCTCAGCAAATCGCTTCGGTCAAATTAGCCAAAGGCAACACGGCCATCCGGCGAATTTTTGTGGACGGTGGTTTCAGCCGGAACGAAATTTATCTGAATCTGCTGGCTCAGGCTTTTCCGGAATGTGAAGTACTGGCTTCGGAAATTGCTCAGGCTTCGGCTCTGGGAGCGGCTCTGGTCATCGAGGACGCTTGGAATAAGGAAAAGCCCTTTGATGGGAGTTTATTTACGTTGAAGAAAACAGTTTGTACGGAATTATAAATCGTTATTGGCCGTCCGCTTTTCGCTGATCCGAAAGCAGAAACCCGAGTACACAGCCAATAGCGACAAGCTCAAAGCTGATGAAAGTTGCTCTTTTTGTTCCCTGCTACGTCGATCAATTTTATCCGAAGGTAGCCGTTGCTACCTTGGAATTACTCGAGAAATTTGGTTGTGAAGTAGATTTTCCCCGTAATCAGACCTGTTGCGGGCAGCCCATGGCCAACTCGGGCTTTGCCCACCTCAACGGCGGTTGCGACGCCAATTTTGTACGCAATTTTACGGGATACGATTATATCGTAGCTCCTTCCGGTTCCTGCGTACTGCACGTCAAGGAACATCTGCACTATCCCGAAAATCAGTCGCTGGCGGATACGATCCGGCATCGGGTGTACGAACTCACGGAATTTTTGACGGATGTACTGAAGGTCGAAAAGCTGGAAGCCCGCTTTCCGCATAAGGTGGGCGTGCACCAAAGCTGCCACGGCCAGCGGGGACTGAAAACCTCGCAGATGAGCGAATTGAACTGCCCGGCTTTTTCCAAACCCGGTAAACTGCTCGGCATGGTAAAAGACCTGCAACTGGTTGAGCTGGATCGTAAGGACGAGTGCTGCGGTTTTGGCGGTACGTTCGCCGTCAGTGAAGAATCGATTTCCTCGAAAATGGGGAAAGATCGCGTTGCCGATCATCAACGCCACGGAGCCGAGTACATCACGGCGGGCGACATGTCGTGCCTGATGCACTTGGAAGGCATTCTGAAACGCCAGAAAAGTCCGGTTCGAATTGTGCACATCGCCGAAATTCTGAACGCCCAGGAATAAAAAAATGCGTCCCATAAGCTATGGCTTACAGGACGCCGCAAAAAATGGGGGATTCTAATTAGTTACGAGCTAAAACCGTACGGTTCGTTTGCGTAGCGATTTCGAATGATTGCGTGTAGCGATTTTTGCCACCCAATACTTCGAACGTGTATTTGCCATCGCCTAACGTCGAAAGATCGAACAGACGCAGGTAGTTTTCGTTAGTAGTCGTTTCAGTGAACAGCGTCGTGTTTTCCTTATCCTTGATAGCAATCGTCAATTTCTTTTTATCAGGATTTTGAAACGTCAATTGGAAACGCAGTTGAGAATCCTGAGCCAGTTGTGCGTTGTACGGATTTGCTTTTACCGTTTCTTTCGCAGGATCAGAATTTACGGTAGCAGTGGCGTTGAAAGCTACACTACTAAAAGCCACGAAGGCTGCAAGGATGAAGTTGATGGACTTTTTCATGGGATGATATGTTTTTCAAATGGGAAAAATACAAAACAAGTGCAAACAGCTTTTTGATTGTGTTTTGCCGTTTGGGTGATACAAAGGTGCACATAGTTTGATTATGAGTCAATTACCTAAATGTTAAATCCGAAAAGTTCCTCTTACGGTGCCACCATAAACTTAGAATAGTACAACATTTCTATTTTTAGTGCCGAAAGTTGTTTAAAAAGTCCAATGGTTTTTTTACGCGATTTTTGGGGAGTTTAAGCGAAAAAGGTTTCATCTTCAAAACCCTGCCTTGGAATAGTTATAATGTTCACTTTATAAAATCTTATAAAAAGCTTTGTGTAATTGACGATCAAGCTTTATAAATTTTATAAAACAAGCCTTTTACATTCTTTTTGAATGGTTTAAGCTCAATCTGTTCTCAAAAACAAGAAATCAAGGTGTTATTTTACATTCTGGGAAAAATTAAATTCCTAAAACTGGATGTCCCAACACAGAAAGCTTTCTTGAAATGCTTGAACTGGTTTTTAGTGTAAGTCTATAATAGTATGAAACGAAGAAGTTCTTCTTCTTCCAGTAATCTAACATCAACGTCATGAGTCCGCATACACTTGATCACGCTGCCGCCTCGGAAGTATTCAATAGAGACGAACCCCGGGTAGACTGGCACGATGAAACCCTGTGGTGGGTACGCCAGAAACGCGACCGGGCGGCCATGCAATTGCCCGAATGGGAGGCTTTACGGGAAGCAGCGTCGCAAATCAAGCATCACGTTTTATCGAACCTGGATACCCTGCTGGAAAACTTTGAACGCAAGGCTCAAGAAAACGGCATTACGGTACACTGGGCCGCGAATGCTCAGGAACATAATGAGATTGTCTGGTCGCTACTCAATAAAAAGGGCATTGACCGGATGATTAAATCCAAGTCCATGCTCACCGAGGAATGTCACCTCAACGACTTTCTCCGGAGCAAGGGTATTGAAGTAATCGATACGGATTTGGGTGAACGCATTGTGCAACTTCGGCAGGAACCGCCCAGTCATATTGTACTTCCGGCCATTCACCTGAAGAAATCGGACGTAGGCGACACCTTTCACGAGCACTTGGGTACGGAAAAAGGAGCGACCGATCCGCAGTACCTGACGGAAGCAGCCCGGCAACACCTCCGCGAAACCTTTCTGACCCGGCGAGCGGCCCTAACGGGCGTCAACTTCGCCATCGCCGAAACGGGCGGTTTTGTAGTGTGTACCAATGAAGGAAATGCCGACATGGGAGCTCACCTGGCCGAGATTCACATTGCCAGTATGGGTTTCGAGAAAATCATCCCGCGAGCTGAGCATCTAGGCGTGTTCCTTCGTTTACTGACCCGCAGTGCAACCGGACAACCCGTGACGGCCTATTCCAGTCACTTTCACCGGCCCCGACCCGGTCAGGAGATGCACATTGTCATCGTTGATAATGGTCGTACTACGCAGTTGGGCCGACCTGATTTCCGGAATTCCTTAAAGTGCATTCGCTGTGGAGCCTGTATGAACACCTGCCCCGTATACCGGCGAAGTGGCGGCCATAGTTACCACAACGCCGTGGCAGGACCGATTGGCTCGATCCTGGCTCCGAATCTGGATATGCGGAAGAACGCGGATTTACCTTTTGCCAGTACCCTCTGCGGCAGTTGCTCGAACGTGTGTCCGGTGAAAATCGATATTCATGACCAGCTTTATAAATGGCGGCAGGTACTGGCTCAGGAAGGCTACGTGGGCGGCATCAAAAAAACCAGCTTACAACTGGCTTCGAAGGTACTGGCCTCTCCTACCTTATTTAAACTGAGTTTCAACGCGGCTCGTACGGCCTTACGGATTGCTCCCTGGGCGGCCAACAATCCGCTGAATGCCTGGAGTATTCACCGTGAGTTGCCCGATGCTCCCAAAGACAGTTTCCGGCAGTGGTGGGAGAAGAATCGTAAATAAATATTATTAGCCATGTCTTCGAGTCGAGAAACCATATTACAGGCCATTCGGGCGAATAAACCCGATTTGTTGCCGCTGCCATCCGTATATACCTTCGAATCGAATTATCCGGATGTGTTGGCTCAGTATCAACAAACACTGCAAATGATTGGCGGCACCGTGGAGGTAGTACCGGATTTATCCAGGGTTGCCGAACGTTTAAAAGAGATTTACCCGGATTTAACTCGTATAGCTATAACGTTACCCGAATTAGCGGATCTGGGCAACGCGGATCTTGGTGTAAGCGATCCCCACGAGCTGGAAGCTATCGAACTCGCCGTAATCCCAGGGCGATACGGTGTGGCCGAAAATGGAGCCATCTGGGTAACGGAACAGGAAATGCGGCATCGGGCCTTACCCTTTATCACACAGCATTTAGTACTGATCATCCGGGCCGAAACGATTGTCCCGAACATGCACGAAGCTTACCGCCGGATTCAGGTCGACGAGACGGGTTTTGGTACCTTCATCGCTGGTCCGTCCAAAACCGCTGACATTGAGCAATCGCTGGTGGTAGGGGCACACGGAGCCCGCAGTTTGGTAGTCTTTATTATAGAGTAACGTTTTCCGATTATCATAAAGGAGCCAGGCCGGATGATGTATCATTCGGCCTGGCTCCTTTTATAGGTACTGTTCATCAATATACGTATACAACGTTAAAAGGCTAAGTCATTCATTATCTGATTTGTACCTTCCTAAAAAGCAAATACTGAAATTATCCTATTTAGGCTTTCGCAGAGCAACTAAAAATTTCAAATCATTTATTCTATTTTTTTTGTACATATTACTAAAGAGGACTCTTTTGTTTTGTAATCTTCACAAAAAACAGGGGATTATTTTAAAAATACTTCAAACCTTGACCTTACAATAAATTTTACATTTTGACAGAATGCAAATATTATATTATGTTTGTAGACAGGATTTAACATAAATCCCTAACTCCTTAACCAAAACAAATGAGAAAAATTCTACTGGCAACAGTTATGTTGCTCAGTACGCTTGTTATGCATGCGTACGGACAGGATCGTGTGGTGATTGGTAAGGTCACCTCAAGTGATGACGGTTCTCCCATTCCCGGAGTCAACGTAACGCTTAAAGGCACTAACCGGGGTATTTCCACGAACGCTAATGGAGAGTACAAACTGAACGTAGGAGCTAATGCTACCTTGGTCTTCACGTCTATCGGTTTTATTAGACAAGAAGTAGGCGTTGATAATCGTACGGAAGTAAACGTAGTACTGCAAGTTACCAATGACGATCTTCAGGAAGTAGTCGTTACGGCTTTGAACATTGGTCGCGAAAAGAAAGCCATCAACTCCGCTGTACAGGAAGTAAAGGGAGCCAACTTGGCCATTGCCCGCAACAACAACGTAGCGGACGCCTTGGCGGGTAAAGTAGCCGGGGTACAGGTATTTAGCCAATCAGGTGCTAAATTCGGTACACCTAGCATCCGGATTCGCGGTGTGAACTCACTGACGGGTGGCGATCCCTTATACGTAGTGGATGGTACGGTTACGGATGTGAACTTCGTCAACATGGACGACGTAGAATCTCTGAACGTACTGAAGGGCCCCGCGGCTTCTGCTCTGTACGGAAACCGGGCTTCTGCCGGTGTGGTGGTTATTACGACGAAAAAAGGTAAGAATCAGCAAGGTTTGGGTATTGATGTCAACCACAGTACGACCTTCGACAACGTTTCTTTGTTACCTAAGTATCAAAACGAGTACGGTGGTGGTTATTCCCAGGACTTCGGTACATTCAAGTACAATCCTGCGATTCACCCCGCTAGCTGGGCTGCCTTTAACGGACAGAAAACGATTGATTACTCGGCCGATGAAAGCTGGGGTCCCCGAATGGATGGTACGCTGTATCGTCCCTGGTATTCTTGGATTCCTTCTGATCCGGATTTTGGTAAAGAAGTTCCTTTCTCACCGCAGCCCAATAACATTCGCAGCTTCTTCCAGACCGGTGCCACGGTAAACACTAACGTAGCCATCAGCAAGTCGAATGAACTCTTTAACGCTCGCGTGTCTTACACGAACTTTAACGTAAAAGGTATTATCCCAAATAGTCAGCAGCAGCGGGACTATTTATCGGGTAAGTTGGGCATCAACATTACGCCTAAATTCACGGCTAACCTGAACCTGAACTACTCAAACGAGAAGACTCGCAACCGTCCTTCGGATGGCTATAGCGGACAGAACCAGACGATTGGATCATTCAACCAGTGGTTCCAACGTCAGTTGGACATGACGCAATTGCGTACGTACAAAAACCCCGACGGAACGTACCGTAGCTGGAACATTACAGGTCCGGAGAACACGACGCCCCTGTACTGGGATAACCCCTATACGCAGGTTTATGAAAACATCAACAACGAAAAGAATGAGCGTCTTTTTGGTGATTTCGGCTTAACGTACAAGTTTACAGATGATCTAAGTCTTTCTGTGGTAGCACGTCGGGATTTATTGACTGGTTACTACAATCGTCGGGTAGCATCTTTTACGAAGAATACGGCTTACTTTGGTACTTCAAATGATACGCGTCGTGAGGACAACTACGAAGGTTTACTTTCTTATAACAAGAAGTTTGGTAAGTTTAACCTGAACGCTAACGCTGGTGGTAACATTCGGAAGAATACTCGGGAATACCTGGCCATGAATACGAATGGTGGTCTTTCGATTCCGAATTATTACAACATCACCAACTCTGCTACGCCGGGTACTTTCACTAGTAACAATTACGTAAGAGAGGTTCGTAGCGTATTTGGATACGTAAGCTTCGATTACAATGATCTGTTATTCATTGAAGCAACGGCTCGCAATGACTGGTCTTCTACTTTACCAGTTAATAGCAACTCTTATTTCTACCCATCCGTAACGGCTGGTTTGATCTTCTCGGAGTTCCTGCAGAACAAACGCGTACTCTCATACGGTAAAATCCGTGGTTCATTTGCTCAGGTTGGTTCAGATCTTGATCCTTACCAGATTTATACGGTTTACAACGTAGGTCAGAAGTACGGAAGCAATACAACTCAAACCATTCCGACGCAATTACCCAATCAGAACCTGAAGCCAGGTCTGTCCAGTGGTTACGAAGGTGGTATTGATTTGAAATTCCTTAACAACCGGATTGGTCTGGAATTTACGGTTTATCGTCAGGACAACACCAACCAGATTTTACCCTTATCCGTACCAGGATCAAGTGGATACAATACTGCTCTTATCAACGCAGGTAACATTCGTTCCGAAGGTATGGAATTGCACATCAATGCCGTACCCATTAAAACGAAAGACTTTACTTGGGATTTCGACATCAACCTGGATCGCAGCCGCTCAAAAGTGGTTGAACTGGCCGCTGGCGTGAAGACCTATAACCTGTTGCAGGCTTACTTGGGACAAACCTCCATCTTCAGCGGTGTACCTCAATTTGGCGGTACTAGTTTAGGATTTATTGCTCGCGAAGGCTCTGACTGGGGTACTATCGTAGGTCGTCAATTCCAGCGTTATCAGGCCGTAGATGCCAATGGTAATAAAGTTGATAACCCTAACAATGGTAAAGTTATTGTAGATGCGAATGGTTTGCCCCTTTCTACCGCCAACCAGGATTTAGCTAACGTATTACCTAAAATGAAGGGTGGTTTCTTGAGTACCTTTAATTACAAAGGGGTTACGCTGCGTTTCAATATTGACTGGCTTCTGGGTGGTAAATTCTATTCTACCTCACGTATGTTCCTGGCTGGTTCAGGTTTAAGTGCTGAAACGGCTGGTCTGAACGGTAAAGGCAATCCGAAACGGGACGATCCGGCGAATGGCGGTGGTGTACTCTTCCCGAATTCCGTATACGCCGATGGTACGGCTAACACGACTTACGCCGATGCTCAGTCATTGTACGAAAGTCGTCTGTTTGATCTGAATGAAAACTGGATCTTCGACAAAACCTACGTAAAACTGCGAGAAGTAAATTTAGGCTATAACCTACCCGTAGCCTGGATTCGGAATACGCCTTTCAAAACGGCTTACATCGCCCTCATGGTTCGTAATCCCTTCCTGATTTATAGCAAAGTTGGTGGCGGTATCGATCCTTCAGAAACGCAGACCCAATGGGGTGAAGGAGGTCAGCAGATCCCCGTTCGTTCAGTTGGTTTCAACGTAAGATTTGGACTATAATCATACTCCCTAATAGTTTAAAGCTTCTGAATAAGCCTACTAATCAGCCAATTCGGATTACGCTTTTTACGAATAGACAAAACTTTAGCATGAAAAAAATAGCATTCAAGAAACCCATCATTGGTCTGTTAGGCTTGATGACTCTTGTTTCCTCCTGTAGTGATTTCGGCGACATGAACGTAGACCCGAACCGGGCTTCGGTTGCCAGCACCGCGGCATTATTAACGGGGGCAGAAACTAACTTTGGATTAGCCGTTACGGCCAGCGATGCTCAGCCTATTCTTTACGCTCAGCACTGGTCTGAAATTACCTATACCCAAAATTCTCGCTATCAGGGTACGGCTTTTAGCTACAATAACTTTTATGCCGGACCGCTTACGAGTTTGAATTATATCATCAAGGTAAACTCGGATGATGCGACGAAAGCTGGCGTTACAACCAATGGTTCCAATGCCAATCAGATTGCAGTAGCCCGGATTATTCGAGCTTACTTTTTCTCCGTATTGACGGATCGTTTCGGTGATATTCCTTACTCTCAGGCTTTGAAGGCAGAGCAGGATTTTACGCCTACTTTCGATGCTCAGAAGGATATTTACACGGATCTGTTCAAGGAACTGAAAGAAGCGGGAGCTCAGTTTGATGGCGGAACTGCGGTAAGAGGAGATATCATCCTGAGTGGTAATGCTACGCGTTGGAAAAAGTTTGCTGCTTCACTGCGGATGATTCTGGCCTTGCGTTTGTCCAAGGTAGATGCAACCAAGGGTAAAACCGAATTCGTAGCAGCCATGCAGGATGGCCCCCTGGCTTCCAATTCCGATAACGTTCGTTACAACTACACGGATACGTATCCGAACCCCTGGTTTGCTAGCTTTGTTACCTCAGGTCGTCTGGATTTTGCGGTAAGTGAGCCTTTGGTAAATTACCTAAAACCCCTTACGGATCCGCGTTTGCCCGCCTTCGCGGATAAAGCAACGACTTCTCAGGATTACGTAGGTATGCCTTACGGTCTAACGAACCCAACGTTGAAAGCAGCCGATGTTTCCCTTCCTAATGCTTCGTTACGTACGGTGATTACGGCTCCGGCCAATGTACTGACTTACTCGCAGGTACTGTTTAGTCAAGCAGAAGCTGTTAAATTAGGTTGGATTACGGGCGATGCCAAAGCCCTGTATGAAGCAGCGATCAAAGCTTCTATGGAGCAATGGGGTGTTTATACCGAAGCAGCTTATACAGCTTATATCGCCAAAGCAAATGTTGCATATTCGGATGCGAAAGCACTTGAACTGATTGGTACGCAAAAGTGGATTGCTCTGTATATGCAGGGTTACGAAGCCTGGTCAGAATGGCGGAGAACGGGTTACCCCAACTTCCTCAAACCTGCTCCTGGTGCCGCTAACAATAGCAAGCAGATTCCCTTACGTCAGGGTTATCCGACGACTGAGCGTGATTTGAACACGGAAAACTACAACGCGGTCATTTCTCGTCAGGGTCCCGATACGGATGCTACTCCCGTTTGGTGGGATAAGTAATCCTCTTCCAGTATAAACAAAAAGCCGGGCTTCTGACCCGGCTTTTTGCGTTTAAAACTCCCTCGCCACATTAAACCGAAAGCCGCCTACCCCATCCCGGGTAAAGGCATAATGAAAGCGAAAAACGGCATTGTACCACGTTACGATATCCAATCCCGCTCCGTAGCCGAGCATAAAGTGATTGGCGAAACGGCTATTGTAGTAACCGCGATATTGATTCCAGGCCTGCCCTCCGTCGAGGAAGATGTTGGGATAGATTTCAATCGGCAGGGTATTGAACTGACGAATTTTTCGCAGAGGTTTCAGGAATATCTTTCGCTCCAGCAACTGATACCGTAGCGTATTTTTCAAATACAAATAATGCTGTCCATCCACCGTAAACAGTTCGTAACCGCGAACCAGATCGTTTAAATAACCCAGCCCTCTCGTTTGTAAGTACGGCTGCAATTGCGGATAGGAAGTCTTGCCTTCAGCAACCGCCCCATAGTACCATTTGCCACCCACGGGCCGATACCGGGCAAAGCTAAGCGTGAGGTCGGTCAGATTGATTTGATCCTTCGGCAGTATTCCGTAACGATTGGCTACCACCCGAAAAACGAAACCCCGTAACGGATACTGAGCCTTGTCCCGGAAATCGTACGTATAGCCATAGGAGACTAAGAAATAGCGTTGCCGCGTTCTTTGCTGCAGAAAATAATTAGGATTTAGATCTACTACGGTATCCGCGATGGTATGCGTCGCGTAGCGAATCTCCAGATTCTGAAAGTCGTAATAGTGATTCCGACGGCTAAAAATAACGTTGGTATAAAAACGCTCCCGTAGTAAATCTTCACTGTGCAGATAAATCAGTTTGTCCCGATCAGTGCGATAGGCCAGATTTTTGGTGGTGTTGTAGGAAATGCCAAAAGTGACGCCCAGCTTCTGCTTGCGGTCGATGTACGGAATGCGATACGAAAAGTCAAAATAGCGGGCAAACCCAAACTCAAGATTGATTTTCAACTGTTCGGCCCGTCCCCGAAAGTTATAGTGCCGTAGATTTACGCCGTAGATCGTGCGACTTAAATCGCGGTTACGCTCGGTCCACCACTCATTAAAATTCCGGTCGGCCAACTGGAAAATGGGAAAGCCCAGAATGTACCATTGCTCTCGCAAGTCAAACTCAATGGTTGCCGTCCGCATTGAATCGACCCGCGGTTCCAGGTTGACTTTTGCTTCCGCCGTTACGAATAGGTTGGTATTAAAGACTTTCCGACGGTTTTTTTCCAACCGCTCCGGCAGCATTTCCAAAGACAGCGTATCCCCTTCCCTGAAATCCAACTCTCTACGAATAATGAAGTCTTTCGTACGCCGATTGCCCACTAGCCGAATTTCCCGCACAACTACGTAATTGGAATCAGGCAAGGCGGGGCTAAGTCCCTGAAAATGAAGCAAAGTACTAAATAAGGTGGCCAGCATAGGGGTTGGACTATACCTCAAAAGTATCCATTAAAGCTAGCATGAGCACCTTGAGAAATTTTCTGATTTTATTTTTAAAAAAATTTACGTAAAAAAATTCAACTATTTCTTTAGATGTTTCAATATTATTCGTATCATTGCATAAGAATTGTTACGGACAATGCCGCAGCGGTTCACCAAAATTGATACCAATCGTCAATGAATGACATTCAGCGACGTAAACGATATGGTTTTCAAATGGGAAGAAAGACCAATAACGGATTCGCCGATCTCTCTGAGATCGGCGAATTTTTGTTTTACGGCTAGTACGTTCTTCATACGCATAAAAAGAGCCCCGACATGGACCAATTCTCCATCGGGGCTCTTTTCCTTAGAATAGCTAACGATTCCTTACTGCTTCACGATCATTTTCACCGGAGCGTAGCCGTAGGCCAAAGCCGGGTACTGATCCATGATACGCCGGGTAGCCGTGCGTAATTCGCGTTCGGATAACGTGGTTTCTTTTTCAAAAAGGCCTGAAGCATAGCCCATCCACACGGAGCGGTTGAGCGTTTCATCCACCAGATGAATCAACAGCGTACCTTTCTTCAGTTTTTGATTCGCGTAAGCAGGATTGCTTTGCTTGAGTTTAAACTGGTCCGTGTACACGGAAAACAGCACGGATAAATCCCCTCCTTCTTCCATGGCTTTATAACCGCGGGCATTCATCTGCTTTTCAATTTCCTGTAGAATAATTCCCTGTTCATATTCCCCCAGGTTCTTTAAATCAGAACTTTTCAGGATAGAATACGTACGGTTATAGGCTAATGAAACTTGTTCGTCCAAAGTAGTATCGACTCGTACTTTACTCGTTGTACAGGCAGAGATTAGCAGCGTGCAAGCAACCAAATAGATAAATGTTTTCATCGCGAGTCAGCGTTAATTATGACGTAGACCCGAACTTAACCATTAATTCACTAAAATTTAACAATTTGGTAACATTAAAATTTAAATAGTCTGCGACTGTGTTTTAAAGAGATTAAAAATAAATATAAATACCAAATGATCAGTCCCTTACACTTACCATCGTAGGCCCTCCACTACGTCTCCGGCGGTAAGAGCAACCATCCCCCGGCGAGCAGCGGCCCGATCACCCGCCTCCCCGTGCCGATATACACCCAGAATAGCCGCTTCTTTGGGTTCTATCTTTTGAGCCAGTAAGGCGGTCAGTACGCCCGTCAGGACATCCCCCGTACCACCCGTTGCCATTCCGGCATTACCCGTAGAATTAAAATGGAATTCGCCATCGGGCGAGGCTACGACCGTATGCTGTCCTTTCAGTACTACCACTACCCGGTAGCGAGTACTAAAATCCTGAAGCAGTTGCAATTTTTCGTAATCATCTTTCCAGGGTTTTCCCAGCAAGCGTTCAAATTCTTTCGGATGAGGCGTCAGGATTGTCGTCGCGGGTAGCTGTTCTAACAAATCCCGCTCCTGAGACAAAATATTGAGAGCATCCGCGTCGATCACGCAGGGAATGTCCTGAGCCTGAGTGATCAATTGGCGAAGTAATTGCTGACTTGCTTTCGCCTGACCCATACCGGGGCCAATGCCCACCGCTGAGTACTTGCTTAACTCGTTGAGTTGCGTTAATTCCGTTTCGTGCTCGTCCGTCAGACACATTGCTTCCGGCACGGAAGTCTGGATAATCGTGTAACCACAACGGGGTACTTGCACCGTCAGTAATCCCACGCCACTCCGCAAGCAGGACCGGGAAGCCAGTACGGCGGCACCGATTTTGCCGTAGCTACCAGCCATCAACAAAGCGTGTCCGAACGTTCCTTTATTGGAGAATGACTCGCGATCTGAGAGTATGGGTACAGCCCGAGTATCAGTATAGAAATAAGGACTGGGCGTTTGTTCGACGTAAACCTGACTTAAGCCAATCTCTACTAAATGCCATTTCCCAACGTATGGAGCATTCTTGGGTTGAAGAAAAGCTAATTTCGGTACCTGGAAACTTACCGTATGCGTGGGTTGTACAATGACGTCATCCGGGCCATTCGCCTGATCGGCAAAGAGACCCGAAGCAATATCTACAGAGATTACTTCTGCTTTACTGGCGTTGATTTGCTGAATGGTATGAGCCAATAGACCCGAAGCGGCCCTTGTTAGGCCCGAACCTAACAGAGCATCAATAATTATACCCGTTTCATTCAAAGGCAGGGTCTGCGGATCCTCTAACCACTGTACACTAGCGAGGGATTCGTAACGTTGCAGGTTGATCTTGAAGTCGTCTGAACTGCGTTCGGAATGGCGAACCACGTACACGTGAGGCCGATACCCCGCCTGATACAGGAGCCGGGCAATCGCCAGTCCATCCCCGCCATTGTTACCCATACCGCAGAGGATAAAAATTTCCCGGTGCGTCTCGGCCAGTCCCGTACGCAGCAGCCACTCGGTAAACGCCCCCGCGGCCCGTTCCATTAAATCCACCGAAGTGATGGGTTCATTTGTGATCGTATACGCGTCCCATTGGCGTATTTGTTCTACGGTGAAAAGTTTCATGCTTACGTATTGAGTTAATCGGCCTGCCGTTACGGATCAGAATTTCAAGCTCCCCTTCTAGGTCTGCATCGCTGATAATCGAGGCAATTAACGAAAAAACCCTGCCTCGGCCAGCGGACCGAAGCAGGGTAATACGCAATGTACTCGTTTAAAATCTTACTCTTCGCGGTCTATTGAACTGCCTCCTGAGTGATTTTCTTCCACTTTCGCGTTGCCTTTGTACTGAATCCGGCTGGCTCCGGAAGCCGTGGCATTCAGTATGGTATTGGCCATCACATGAGCTTTGGAAGCTCCGGAAGCATCTACTTCCACTTCGTTAGCTTTGAGTGAAAACGCTTCCAGTTGTGAGGCTCCGGAAACATCCGCCTTGAGTATCTGAGCCGAGCCCAGTAAGGTAAGTCCGGCAGCTCCGTGTACCGTTACTTCCATTTTCTCGGCGTTAAGTCCCGAGAACGTGGCTTTAGAAGCTCCGGTCAGTTCAATGGCACCGACATTATCAAAACCCTTCACGATGGCTGATACGGCTCCGGTGAATTCTACGTTTTCCAGTTCCGGCATTTCAATCCGAATGCTTTGACGCCGATTCCGGAAACCGAATCCAAGTCGATTTTTACGATTGATCACCAGGGTATTCCCCGAAACCCGTACGTTTATATCATCGAGCTGGCGTTCGTTCTCAGCGTATACCGTCACTTTGTAGCTGCTTCCGCGTTTCACTTCGACGGCGTATCCACCAGAAATATCCAATTTGGAGAAGCCATCTAGGTTATATTCCTGAGGCGTACCCCGTCCGATTTCACTCTGGTACGAATGATCATTCTCATCCTGGTTGTAGGAATCTTCTTCTTCCTGCGGAACGTTACGGTTCAGGCAAATCAGTTCGCCATCCCGCGTGTATTGCCAGAGAGAACCTTCAAACTGATTGTTATCGAAAAGCTGCCGAGGGAAAACATTGGTTACGTAACGGGCGAAACTCTCCGTCATACTGAAGGTTTTTTCGTACGGGATGTACAGCTTCATCCGGAGTTCCTGAGCCCGGAACGGCGTACCTTCGGGTAGATCAAAATACTGATCAAAGGCAATGATCGAATCCCGCTGACTGACTTTGTGCGTGATTTGTGACGCAAAACGTTCGGCCTCTTTTCGGCTCTGACCACGACTGGAAAACTCTTCAATCAATTTAATTTCCGTTCCTTCGTAGGCTTCCAGGGTTAGGCTACCGTTGCGATGATCATCATAATCGTCGTCGTTCATGTCGAAGACGGGCGTTTGAGCCGTGGGTAAAAATGTCGTTTTTTCAACCGTACCGCGTCGAGCGAAATTAGCTACGTACTGCGGAATCATGATTGAAGACCCAATCGTACCGATTAGAAAGACGCCCAGTAGCGTTTGCCAAACCACGGGCCGGAAGTAATTCTGACGACCGAGTAAGGACAAGCCAGCGATACCCAACGCAATAGCTGGAGCGATTAATCCCAAAAAGCTGAATACAAACATCCACGGTGAAGCATCGCTTAACAGACCCACGGGAATATCCATGCCCATACGGGAGTGGTCGAGGCCGGAAAGACCCAGAGCAACGCCCAGCGTTACTACCAGTCCCAGAATAAAGGCCAAACTGATCAAGATCAACATCGCACCAGCGGCAATGCGAATGAGTACAAACAGGAAGTTAAAAAACGGTCCTAAGCCCTCAAAAACGGCCGCAATCGCCCGAAAAGGGAAGAGTAGAATCTTCGTAGCCGTACTTTCTACGGGCTGATTTTCTACGTTCAGCGTCTTCTTGATGTTAGTTTCAATATTGGTAAGCGTAATGGGCTCCCCCTGCATTTTCATGCGATCGGTAAGGGTCTTCGCCTGTGGCGTAATGATCCAAAGGACGAAGTACAGGATAAGACCTGAGCCAAACAGTAGAATACTCAGCACCCAAACAAAGCGAATGATTCCCAGATCCCAACCCGTGTAGGCAGCAACCCCGGCGGCAACTCCACCTAAGGCCTTTTTTTCGGGATCCCGGTAGAGTTTCCGTAATTTTTCATCTTCTTCCAGATTGGCATTACCGGGGAATGATACCCAGCAGGCCACGTAGATAATAAATATAATGCCACTGAGGGGACCAAAAACATCGCCTAAACCGGACATTCCACCGAAGACGGGCGTACCAATGAACAGCACCAGAGCCGCCAGCCGCACCCAAAGTGGATCGAAATTCAGGTAATGAGCAATCCCCGCACAGACGCCGCCCAGTACCTTGCGTTTGGTATCGCGGTACAGGCGTTTCTGAACCGGAGGAACTGTCGTTTGGGTAGCCCCTGCCGTCGTATACGTGGACTGCGACGAGGCTTTAGGCGTACCGAAATCTTCATCCTCTTCCAAGGCTTCAAAATCGGCTACCGTACCCATGGCCTGAATCAACTCCTCGACATCCTCGGAGGTGATGGCCCGTTTTTCATCTTTTTTGACCTTTTCGTAGAATTTTTCGGCGATCCGGGCTTCAATGTCCTCGATGATTTCGGCACTGCCTTCGTACGAAGAAAAATAGCGTTTAATGGACTCCAGATAGCCTTGCAGGCGGTCGTAGCCGTCTTCTTCGATGTAGAAAACAACTCCCGCAATGGTGATGGATATGGTCTTTTTCATTGGTTCAATGACTGAATGTTAGCATGATAGCAGACAGGAACGGGATACGCCGTTGGTCTTATTCGCCCTTCGATTCTTTCGCCACAATTTCATTTACTGAAAACTGAAGTTCTTCCCAAGTAGTCTGTAGCTGAGACAGGAACAGGCGGCCGCTTTCAGTCAGGATATAATATTTTCGTGGGGGCCCGGAAGAAGACTCTACCCATTTATAATCCAGCAAACCCGAGTTTTTTAGGCGGGTAAGAAGCGGGTAGAGAGTACCTTCTACGACCATAATTTTGGCCGCAGTCAGCTCCTCGAGCATAGTAGAGGCGTAGACCTCTCCCCGCGAGATGATGTGCAGAATGCAGTATTCCAGGATTCCCTTCCGCATTTGCACTTGAGCATTTTCCAGGTTCATTTCGCGTGATGTTTAAACAGGTTCGGGAAGAGCTCATTTCATTCCTTGATCAAGTGGACTGAGCAGGCTATTCCTCCCGAAGCCTAATCCGGTTTCTGAAACAAAAGTAATAGCAGGTACTTTGTTATGCAAGGTAGTTGGCAAAATAATTTTATTCCTGCCTATATATAGGAAGAATGGCTCAAATACGGGATGAAATGCAAGTGAGTAGTAAAAGCGTTCTTTTCAGGAAAACCTTCTACTTTTGCCGTCATGACACCAACCCAGCGACTACAGAATATTGATGCTCTTCGGGGAATAGCCTCGCTGTCGATCTGCGTATTGCACCTGGGGACCGATCAGTTATTTCCCCCGGAATTTGTGCTGGTACGGCTCCTGTACCACAATCCATTCAATGTGCTGGTCTTTCGTATCATTAGCGGCTATGTCATTATTCAATCTTTAGCTGATCAACAGTACCAATGGCGTAACCTTGGTTCATTTCTAAAACGACGTTACGTACGCTTAGAACCCGCTTTTATCCTTTCCGTATTGCTAGTGGTTTTTCTCAACTATCTTTCTTCTACTGCTTCCAATTACGCGGGTTCTGCTTTTCAGCTCAACTTTCCCGTCATAGTCACCAACTTAGTACACCTCAACTCTTTGTTTGATTACCCTTTTCTGAATGCCTCGTACTGGACCTTGTTTGTAGAATGGCAGTTTTATCTGTTGATAGGGTTAGCCGCACCTTCTTTTTTGAAAGCTTCTCCTACCCAGCAAAGCATCGGGCTGGTACTGCTATCCAGTTTAGGAATCTTTACGGATAATCACCTTTCCGTATTCCACGACGGTTCCTTATTTGCTTTGGGAATTTTAGCGTGGCAACGGCACCGTACACCAATCACAGCCTCGACTTTTTGGTGGACGTTTTTTGCCTTGGTATGCATTTCGGCCTACACGCACCGATCCGATCTCGTCCATTTGTTAGGCGTATTGTTTGCGTTCTTCGTTGTTGTTTTTCGGCTATCGTTTCGCTTCCCTCGGTTTTTGGGTCAGATTTCGTATGCTTTGTTTTTAACTCATTTACCCATCGGTACCCGTTTCACTCATTTAACCAGCCGCTATTACACAAGCCTCGAATCTCGCTTGCTTATTTTAATGCTGGGGGTTCTGTTGTGTATCGCCTTTGCCTACCTTTTTCACTATACGGTGGAGAAGTTTTTCCAAAAAAAGTTTAAACATGTTCTCTTCAGAACGTTGTATCTAGCATGAAGCTCGTCTTTTCTCCAGGGTATAAGCTACTGGTTTTGGGGGCTTTTTACACCTTACTGATTTGTGGAATCATTCCCTTCGCCCCCAACCAGGGGTGCTCGCCGGATTCGTACGCTTATCTGGAATCAGCCTTAGCTTTATCAAACGGAGAAGGGTATCAATGGCACGGTAGCTGGAATGCCCTTTGGCCCCTGGGCTACTCGGCTTGTATTGCCTGCGTGCATTTACTACTGCCCGTTTCGCTTCTCTGGGCCTCTAAACTAGTCAACCTCCTAGCTCTTTATGTACTCCTGTACGCACTACACCGAACCTATGGTGACCGGGCCTACATTCTAGGCTTCGCTCTGGGGTATTTTACGAAAATGGCCGTTTATACCTGGTCAGAAACCTTGTTTATCGTCATTCTGGTGTTGGTTTGTTTGCAACTCTATCACCATTGGAAGCATGAGTCAGCTAATTCCTTTTATTTTCTTGGCTTAAGCTATGCTGCCTTCCTAGTACGTTACATCGGTGGCTTTGTGGGCGTGAGTTTGGCAATCGCAGCCGCGTATTTTCAGTACACCCAATCATACCGCCGGGCTCAATGGTCGTTACGTATGGCCAGTACGTTAGCAGTAGGCTATAGCTTGTATTTTGGAATAAACCTCTGGCAGGGTAGTTCATTATGGGGTGGTGCACGCTTCGTGGAAACGGAACCTTTACCCACTCTTTTAGGAGGAATTGCTCAAGGATGGTTCAACGAGTTTGTGTTACTGAGGGACGCTCCCGTGGAGGATACACTGCTTTGGATAGCCCTAGGGATACAAGTAATTCTCTTGACTTACCTTTTTAAAATTTACTCCTGGAAAGACGTATCGTTTAGCCTCTCCAGACCCAGTATATACCTCTACGTAGGAGGCTTGTATGGCTTGATCATTACCTCTTTACGCCTCCTCAGCCCGTTTGATCCCTTGAACTATCGGCTATTGGCTCCGGCTACGTTACTGGGGTGCCTAGCCGCCTTGGACTGGCTTTCTTCCCCCCTACGAGCAAAGCAGTGGGCAAAAGTAAAAACACCCATACTCGTATTTTTCATAATGATTCCGCTTACGAATTTACTACCCAAAGAATTGTTTAAATTGCGTACTTTATTCCAACTTATTATCCCTAATCTATAATTCACCTGTATGTTAGCCAACCGTTATACTTTATATATTATTCTTATTGGTTTGCTGCTATTCAGCCGAAGCTACGGCCAGCAGGGCCGATTTGGTAATGAATGGATTAACTACGAACAGACGTATTTCAAAATTCCGGTCTGGGAGAAAGGCGTTTACCGTATTCCTTATGATCAGCTACGACAAGCTGGGTTTCCGGTTGAAAAGAATCCCGCCTCTTACCAACTCTTCAAACAAGGTACGGAGCAGGCTATTACGGTAAATGGGCAAGCGGATGGAAAGTTTGACTCCAGCGACTACGTTGAATTTTACGGCGTTCCCAATGACGGTAGCCGGGATGCCTCGCTATACCGGGACCCGAAGCTTCAGACGAATCCGAAAGTAAGTTTATTCAGCGATACGACTTACTACTACTTAACCTACCGACTTGATAATCAACCTGGAAAACGAATGGAAACCGTAGCGGCTCAAGCTCCGGGACCCTTGCAAGCCGAACCCTTTCATTGGCAGGATGAGCTTCTGTTGTTTAAAGCGGGTTATCCCGTCGGTCCTACGTATCCAATTGGCGTACGTTATCTTTCAGGAATGACGATTAGCTCTTATGAAGTTGGAAAAGGGTATACAGATGCACGAATCAATAATGGACAAAGTAAGAATTATACCTTTTCGCTTTCCAATCCCTATACGGCAGGCGATAAACCTATATTAGAATTGTCTGTGTATGGAGGTACCGCTGATCCGCATAAACTTGAAATTCGGGGTGGAATCAGTGCGACTCAGAACCGGCTTTTGGGAACAATTGCCTATACCAATTACGATCTCAAGTTATTCAAGACTGACCTCGAGTGGACGGATGTATCGGCCCAGTCACACGTTTTAAATGTTCTTTCTACCAAAGGAACCTTTGAAAATGAGTCTAATTACGTCGTTTATACGCAACTTTCGTACCCCCAAGCCCTCACCATGCAGGGCGTGAGTATGGGTAAAACATTGCGGCTACGGGCCAATACGACGGGCACTTCCTTGATCCAGCTTGGCTCCGCTACCGGAAGCGATCAAATTTATGACATCACCCAGCCGGACCAGATTCGCCGCATTAGCGGTACCTTAACCAATGGCGTTTTATCGGCGGTCATTCCACAGACTACTTCCGGTCGAAATCTTTGGGTGAATCGAGAAACCAGAACTGTAGCTACGATTCAACGCATCGGTTTCCGTAAGATTGATCCTACGAAAAGCAATTACCTCATTGTTACCAATAAACGTTTGCAGAAACCAGCGGGTGGTTACGCCGACATTGTGAAAGAATACGCTGCCTATCGGGCCTCGGCAGCCGGTGGCAAACACGATACGCTGGTAGTAGATATTGATTTATTAGCCAATCAATTTAATTACGGAGAACGCAGTGGCGTGGCCATTCGACACTTTGCGGATTACATGATTCAAAACGGCAAACCCGAGCACCTCTTTTTGATAGGCAAGACCATAGCTCCCCAGTTTTATCGCTTCATCGGTGACTTTTACCAAAATAATCTCGTGCCCGCTGGTGGCTGGCCCGGCTCTGACTGGGTTACGGTGGAAGGACTAACGGGCGAAAAAGACATTCCGGGCATCCCGGTGGGTCGTTTGAGCGTTACTACGCCCAATGAAGTATTAGCCTATTTAAATAAAGTAAAAGAGTACGAACATCAGGAACCTGCCTTATGGCGTAAATCCTTTCTTCACTTAAGTGGGGGTAAAACTACGGGCGAACTCAATTTATTCCGCAACTACGTTGAGAGCTACAAGACGATTGCAGAAAAGAATAATTTAGGCGGAAAAGTATCCATCACTTCCAAAAAAACGGATGATCCGGTTGAGTTTATCAATATCTCAGGTCCCGTCAATCAAGGTTTAGGCATTGTTACCTTTTTTGGTCACGCTGCTGCTCAAATCTCCGACATCGATGTAGGATACGTGACCAATGAGTCGCTGGGATACCGGAATAAAGGGAAGTACCCGATCATGATCATCAATGGTTGTGACGCTGGTAACATTTTCGATAACAACTTGGCAGCTGTACCCCTCAGCTCCGATTGGGTGAATACGGCTGATCGGGGGGCTATCCTGGCTCTTGCGACCAGTTTCAGCGGTTTTCCTACCTATCTGAACGGCTATTCCACGGCCCTCTACGACCAGATGTTCAAAAACGAATTGGGTCTGGGCCAATCGTTTGGAGTATCCTTACTTAATGCGATTCGTAGCTATTTAAAAGCCTATCCTGGTGAAATGGCTTTGGGTCACTCTCAACAGTTTGTGCTACAGGGTGATCCCGCGATTGTTCCTTTTCCCTATACGAAACCCGACTACGCCGTTACTAATTCTGGCCTATTTCTAAAAGGATTTGATGGAAAAGAAGTCGTAGCCAGTGCCGACTCTTTCCGCGTAGGCATGGTGGTGAGTAACCTCGGTCGGAACCTAGCCAAGTCATTTAGCATCAGTCTGAAACGAACGCTCTCTAACGGTCGTGAAATCGACCTGGGTTCGCGTCAGTACGCCCCGGTCGCCTATCAGGATACGTTGTACTTCACCGTAGCCAATGCAGCCAACAGCGGCGGTACCAACCGCTTTGATGTGACGATCGATGCGACCAACCAAATTGATGAATTAAACAAACAAAACAACAAAGCATTCCTTAGTTTGGCTCTACCCGGTTCGTTGGCCCGGCCTGTCCTACCCCACGATTTTGCCATTGTCGGTACGCAGGAAAACGGTACGCCAACGGCTCGTCTGATGGCGGAATATACGCCAACGAATGCCAGCGTAACATCGGGCAACATCCTCTTCGAACTGGATACATCGGCAGCCTTCACCAGTACATTCAAGAAAACAACGACATTGCCTTCCAGTAATGCCGAAGGCTGGAAAGTTGCTCTGCTTGCTTCTGACAGCACCGTCTATTACTGGCGGGTACGCGATGCCGATCAGGCCGTGAGCGGTACCAACCAGTGGTCCACGTATTCATTCACGTATATCAAAGGCGTGGAAGACGGCTGGGCTCAAAGTCAATCGACGCAGTTCGAAAACGTACTGACTGATCAGGTGTTGTTGCGAAACGGCCGCTGGGATTTTTCGGGATCGGTCACGGCGGGTGTCCTGACCTCTTCGCTCATTGGTCCTACCACTCGTTGGGGTGCCATTCGCCAGCAGGTTACTAAAAATACGCAGCAAAAGTCTTCCCTGGACGTATACGGCGTAGACGCCCGAGGTACTGAAACCCTATTGATCACCAATCTCACCTCAACGTTGATTGACATCAGTAAGATTGATGCCAAACAGTATCCGTATTTGCGATTGCGGGAAAAAATCAGTGGTCCTACGGCTCCACAATTGAAACGCTGGCTGGTTTCGTATCAAGGTGTTCCGGAAGGAGCCTTGTACGTACAGGGACGTACTTCGTACCTGTCCACACTACCGCTGACGCTGGAAGAAGGAGCTTCGTTTACGCAGGCCCTGAATTTCAATGTACTCAGTACCGCCACTTTTACCGATTCGCTGCTGGTCACCGAAACCCTCACGAATGCCGCGGCCAGTGTAACCACCACGAAACAATACCGGGTACCCGCGGCTAAGTCGATTCCCCTGTCACTGACGTACCGGAATTTGCAGGCTGGTGAAAATCGTCTTTCGATTAGCGTCAATCCCCAGGTGTTACCTGAAGTAAGCTATACCAACAATACCGTTACGTTCGCTCTAAACGTGCAGGCCGACCGTACGGCACCGACGCTGGAAGTGACGTTTGATGGCCGAACGATCCGCGAAGGGGATTATGTTTCGGCGAATCCGGTGATCGTCGTTCGCGTGAAAGATTCCAATAAATACGCCATTAAACAGGATACGGTAGGCGTAAACTTGTACTGGCAGCAACCCGAAGGTGCGTTGCAACGCCTTTCCTACAAAAACCCAAACATGAAATGGGATACACTGGCAGGGAATGAATTCCGGGTAACCTACCAACCTAAAAATCTGGCCGAGGGCACGTATTTCTTCCAAGCCCAGGGTAGCGATGTTGCCGGTAACAATGCGGGAGCTTTGCCTTACGCCATCCATTTTCAAGTTAAAGCGGAAACGGGACTCCAACAGTTTATGGTTAGTCCAAACCCGCTGGAACTCTATACCCGATTTAACCTGGTACTGACGGGCGACAGCGTACCCGATGCCATGACCATTGAGATTATGACGCTTCAGGGCCAATTGCTGCGTATCCTCAGTAACGAAACCCAGCCTCTGCGAGTAGGAGCTAACGAATATTTCTGGAACGGAACCGATCATCAAGGTAACCGACTTCCGCCCGGTACGTATATCTACCGACTAAAATTGAGTCAGAACGGTCAATCCTATCCAATTATTGATCCAGCTTTTAAGGCAACGGGTCGCGTGGTTATCGTTCGCTAGTACATTATAAAAGCAAGAAGTCCGAAGCAGTACTGCGTCGGACTTCTTGCTTTTTATGCATACCACCCTTAATCCAGTCGGCCCAGCGGAAAAATCAGCGTAGGAATTGGACTGTGTAGCAATAGCTTTTTAGACTTACTGGGATTCACGATCTGCGTAAACAGATTTCGGTGGTGGGAACTCATCACCAGCAAATCGGCTTCCGTATCGTGCAGCAATTCCTGAATGCCCTCTTCTACGGAGTCCGCCTTTCGCTGCAATACGGTAGTATGACGGTCGGGAAACGCCATTCGAATTTCGTCCATCAGTTCTTCATCGGAGTTAACACTAGGCTCGTGATTGGCCTGTACGTTAATAATCTGTACCGTTGCTCCCATGTAATCCGCCCAGCGATACAAATCCTTCAGTACGTGCGTTTCCGTAAACTCAAGCTGTGTAGCGTAGGCAATCTTAGTAAATCCACGTTGCAAAAACTCCGACGGCACCATCAGCAGGGGTACGGTCAAATCATTCACCAACTGCGTAGCGGTACTGCCAAATAAGTCGGATAGCCAGCTATCGGATTCACTCCGACCCAAAATGACCAGATCAATGGCGTGGGATTCTACCATATCCTTGACTACGGGTCCTACGGGGCCGAGTTCAAGGTAAATTTCCGGAGCCAGGCCCCGGCCCCGCATTTCTTCGGTCAGTGCATCCAGTTGGGTCTGGGCGGAAAGCCGATAGGTTTCCTCCCACTCCACCGTCACGGGCGGACCGCTTACGGTTTCGGTCATCGGGTAAACCGGTAGATACGTATGCAGGACGTGTAACGCTGCTCCGCTTTTAGAAGCCAGGAAAATTGCGGATTCAAGAGCAGGCCGTGAATTTTCGGTAAAATCAACCGCGACAAGAATATTTTTCATAGAAGTTGAGGATTAACGAGCCGAAATGAATACTTTTTTGTTAGCAAGACAAAGGTAACAGGTTAAAAAATTGTCATCATTTCACGAAAATCAGGTATAGTGATGACCCTTTTCATATTAAATTACAGGAAGGTTTTTATTTTCGCCTTTCCAAACGAGCCGCACCGAGTATGACGGAAGAGACCAAAGAAGTTAAGTCCCTAAATTTCTTAGAAGAAATTGTTGAAAACGATCTCCGTGAAAATAAAAACGGAGGCCGTGTCCTGACGCGTTTTCCACCCGAACCAAACGGGTATCTACACCTAGGTCACGCCAAGAGCATTTGTCTGAATTTTGGATTAGCCCAGAAATACGGCGGACAAACCAATTTACGCTTTGATGATACCAATCCGATTACGGAAGATACCGAATACGTAGATTCGATCAAGGCGGACGTTCGCTGGCTTGGCTTTGACTGGGCCGCAGAACTATACGCTTCCGACTACTTTGCTCAGCTGTACGAATTTGCAAAAAAATTGATCCAGTTGGGCCTGGCTTACGTGGATGATTCCACAGCAGAGGCCATTGCCAGCCAGAAAGGTACTCCCACCGAACCCGGCCAGGAAAGTCCGTTCCGGCATCGTTCAATCGAAGAAAATCTGGATTTATTTGAGCGAATGAAAGCCGGTGAATTTCCGGATGGCAGTCGGGTACTGCGGGCCAAAATCGACATGGCTTCGCCTAACATGCACTTCCGCGATCCGGTGATTTACCGTATTAAACACGCCCACCACCACCGGACGAGCAACGAATGGTGCATCTATCCAATGTACGATTTTGCTCACGGGCAATCGGATTCGATTGAGAACATTACTCATTCCATCTGTACGCTGGAGTTCATTCCGCACCGTCCGTTGTACGACTGGTTTATTGAGAAATTAGATATTTTCCCCTCCCACCAGTACGAGTTTGCCCGTTTGAACCTAACCTATACGGTGATGAGCAAGCGGAAACTCAAGCAATTAGTCGAAGAAGGACATGTAGCAGGCTGGGACGATCCGCGAATGCCCACACTTTCGGGTGCTCGTCGTCGGGGATATACGCCCGAAGCCATTCGCGATTTCTGCGAGCGTATCGGCGTAGCCAAACGTGACAACCTGATTGATGTCGGCTTACTGGAATTTTGCGTACGTGAACAGTTGAACAAAACGGCCACGCGGGTCATGGTTGTACTTGATCCCGATCCGATCAAAGTAGTCATCACGAACTATCCAGAAGGACAAACGGAGGAGCTTTCGATTGAAAACAATCCTGAGAACCCCGAAGAAGGCAATCGGGCCGTCACGTTCTCCCGCGAAATTCTGGTTGAACGCGAAGATTTCATGGAAAATCCGCCGAAGAAATTCTTCCGGTTGGCTCCCGGCAATCGCGTACGACTGAAAGGGGCGTACATTATCGAATGCAACGAGGTAGTGAAAGACGCCGAAGGCAAAGTAACCGAACTGCACTGTACCTACGTTCCGGAAAGTAAATCTGGTTCGGATACGTCTGGATTGAAAGTACAAGGTACGATTCACTGGGTTAACGCGGCAGATGCCGTACCCGTAGAAGTACGCTTGTACGACCGTCTGTTCCAGGTGGAAGATTTAGCGGAAGCAGAAGGCGATTTCAAAGATCACCTGAACCCCAATTCACTGCAAGTGGTACAGGCCTTCGCCGAACCTAGCCTACGGGAGGCCAGTGGTAAAGCGTATCAGTTTTTGCGGAAGGGCTATTTCAATTTGGATACCGATTCGACAGAAGATCGTCTGATTTTTAACCGTACCGTAGGTCTGAAAGACTCCTGGGCTAAAGACCAGAAGAAGAAATAATATCCTATTCCTATACAAACGAGTTCCTAAGTTAAGCGTAACTACTTAATTTAGGGACTCGTTTCTTTATGACGTAATTACATTTAAAAGTAATGCGACAAGCTCCCCCTCTAGTAAAAATCACCCGCTGGGACTTAGGAATTTTGTTTCTTTTCGTTAGTCTTTCTGCCCTACTCTTTAAACTTACCAGCGATTATACGTATCCGGAAGCCATCCGCTGGATACTTACTCGGTACGCAGCCGTTCCGGCTATTCATCTGCTCCCCCTGGACTTAACGGAAGATCGGTATAATCATTTTTCTTTATTTTTCTTCGGCTACGGACTCGTAACTCTGGTGGCTTTTCTTTTCTGCTTAAAGAAGCTGAATTTTTCCTTTCCTAGCTTTATTCATACGGCAACGACTCGTTTTGTTTCCCTGCGTACCGTTTTTCTGCAGCATCGACTCAGTGCTCTTTTCTTACTGGGGATACTCGCTCTGGCTATTTTCCGATGGATCTATTACCTAACCCAGTATGCTCCTTACATTGATGAACTTTACTCGTACTATAACTGTAGCAAACCCGGCTTCCTGCTCACGTTGGTGTACTACCAGAAGGGCAATAATCACGTTTTTTATAACCTGATCAATGCTTTACTCGATACGTCCCTGACCAATCCTCTCATTTTGATTCGTGGCGTTTCGCTGATTTATTTTCTGCTGACTTTAGTGCTGGTGTATACCTACAGTCTGAAAAAATGGGGACTGCTTTGCAGCCTCTTCACCACGCTGACGGTCCTGATCCTACCATTGAGTAGCCAATTTGCTCACCACGGACGGGGTTATACTCTTATTAGTTTATTGGCTTTACTCTCGGCCTTTAGCGTACGAGCCTGGTTGAAATCGTTCCAGCCTTTTTACCTGCATCTATTGATTCTTTGTACGGTTTTGGGGGCCTATACGATTCCCGTGTACATTTATACCTTCTTGGGTTTGCTTCTGTTTATTGCTTATACACTCCTGAAAAATCGGCAGTATCAGCACTTCCCAGCAATCATCTGGACGGGATTAGCCATTGGTTTAGGAATCTTCTTTCTGTACCTGCCCATCTTCTTATTCAATGGCTGGGACGTACTTTTTCAGGCCAATAGTTTCTTTGAGAAGCTCAGTATTTTCGAAATTATTACGAATGTCTACCAGAAGACCTTCTTACGACGCTGGCATGGCCTGCTTTTCTGGCAGCAAATTACTTTCGTTCTTATTCTGTTCGCGGTTATGATCGTGGGTTATCGGTACCGTAGCCAAGCATTCTTTCGTTCTTTAGCGGATAACTCCTGGGCGATTCTTTTTCTGTGTGGAATCCTAGGGGGAATGATCGTCGTAGCGTTGCAGGGGATTATTCCCGGAGGTCGGGTATGGACGTATTTGGGCGTGTGGTTAAGCTTGGCTCTGGGTAATTTTCTGTATCAACTCTTACGGGCGAACGTACCACCCAAATTCCTTTTGATCGGGATGACGATCGAACTTCTTGTACTTTCCATCTACAGCTTCCGCGTGTATCAGGATGCGATCTCCAATTTATATTTTCCAGGATCCGGAAATTTATCCCGGACCACTCAGCAATTGGCCCGGCAATTCGTGCGTACTTCACCGAAACGGATCTTCGTGAGCGAGTACCACATGCTCCACATGATTCTGCTCGAAAAAGACGTACAGTCCGCTGATTCCTTACTCCTTGACATGAACCAGCCCCTGCCGGTACGTTACGATTACCTGATTTTAAGTCCCGATCAGACGGGACCTTCCTACCCCAACTATCATAAAGTTTTGGCTTTGAGCCACCGGGGAGCCTTGGTTTATAAAATTTATCAACCGATTCCTTAACGATTAATTAGCCTTCTTTTCCAATACCACGTAACACCGAAAGGCCAGCAACGATCGTACCGGCGTGAGCATTTTTTCGGCAAACTGGAATAGCGGAATCAGACCGTCCGGAATGAAAGATTTGTTTTCGAAACCACCCGAAGCGGGGTACAGAAGGCAGCTTAAGCGGTTTTGCTGTTTGATCTGGAGACGGCCTTTGAATCGCTCTTCAAATTTTTTTCGATCCCGGTAAAACAGTAGGTACGGAATGGCTTGATTGGCGTCCCAGGGGTCTTTTTGATCGATCCCGGTTTTGCTAAAATAATCCACGTCCATGATGAAAGGTTCGGGGTGAAACTTCCGGTATATGGGCAGCGAAAACGGCGACGGATACGGCTCTAGCATGATCAGACGCCCGCCCGGCTGTAATACCCGATAGGCTTCTTCCAGAAAATGGACTGGATTCGACAAATGGTGTAGTACATCCACCATCACCAAATTACTGACTTCTCCCGCCTGAAAAGGCATCTGATGAGCATCGAAAACCAGATCGATCCAGGGATGCGGCTCGATATCGGACGTGATCACATCGGGTTTAAACTCCTTGAAATTACCACCCCCGCCCCCCAGCTCTACGGTCGGACCGGATACGGGACTCAAATCCTTGAGAATCATCTGATACCACTCGGAATAAATGATCCGCAGAATTTTCTTTTCGTGCCATTTTTTTCGATGGCGTCCCAACATGTCTTCCAGTTGCTCGGGGGTGTACGCAGAATGACTCATTCGTCCGTTACTAAGGTTCGTCGCAAAGAAAAAGAATAAAGCTTACTCCGCCGGAAATCGGCTCATAAAAAAAGAACTTCCCAAACCAGGTCGGGAAGTTCTTTCAAATCAAGCGTTTACTTTATTGAATAACCACTTTCACGACCACCGGCTGGTGATCAGAAAAATAACGTTGATTCAAGGATTGATTAAACGTAGCGTAACTGAGTACCTGAATGGACTTGCTTGTAAAGACATAATCAATCCGGTCTTTCATGGGAGCGTCGAATTTAAAGGCATTAAACGTGCCTACTGGACCGTACGGGGGCATTTTAGTTACTTCGCGGGAATCGCTCAGTAAGGTCTGCATTTCCTTGATCTGCTCGGTTTCGGGCGTGGAGTTGAAGTCTCCCGTACAGATGGTTGGTGCCCCTTTGGCAATCTCTTTGATCTTTTTCACCATCAGCTTACCCGATTCCCGACGAGCGACAACGCCCTCATGATCAAAGTGTACGTTGAAAAAGTAAAACTGCTTTTTGGTCTGCTGATCCTGTAATTTCACCCAGGAACAAATGCGGTTACAGCAGGTTGCATCCCAGCCTTTACCGGGCTTCTCGGGCGTTTCGCTCAGCCAGAAATTTCCCGAATCCAGTACTTTGAAACGGTCTTTTTTGTAGAAAATCGCGGAGTGTTCACCTCCTTCTTTTCCGTCGTCCCGACCTGCTCCAAAGTACGTGTATCCGCTGCCTTCGGCAATGTCTTTCAATTGACCCACCAAAGCTTCCTGTACTCCAAATACATCAAAATCATGGTAGCGAACCTGAGCTTTCAGATTGTCTTTACGATTGGGCCAGGCATTCTCGCCGTCGCCGGGATTATTGTATCGAATGTTGTAGGAAGCAACCGTAATGGCGTTGTTTTTCTGAGCAAACGTGGCCGAGAGCATACACACCGCAGCCAGAAAGGTAAAGAGTACTTTTTTCATTGCATAGAGAGATTACGAATCGGCCGCCGCCGTGATTCGGTCAGAAGCCGCTAAAACGAAAGTAAACTTACGAGCAAAACCGGAAACCGCCCCTTACCAGCCGGATTTTGTCCCAAAGCCGGGTTCATTTGGCGATCATCTTTGGGAACAGGGCCTGCAACCCCATTTTTCTTTCCAACGACGCAGAATGTTGTTCAGCCTAGCCAGAATCGTTGGAAAGCCATTACGAATTCACCACAATGTTTACCCTTAAGGTGCTGCAAAAGTATGCCTACTCGGCAGGAAGACTATTACTAGAATATTAATTTCAGTCGGTAAATCATTAAAAAACGACACGCAGCGTATCGATTTATTAGGAATTTACTAATCGATTGAGCGAATCAACGATTGCTTTACTTATAGCTGGCTGGAGGCGGGCTGGTCTTCATTCAGCCCTAATTTATTCGCCAGCCAGCCCAGCGTTGTTCCCTGCAGCAGTACAGAAATCAACACCACGGCAAAGACGATATTGAAAATAACATCGGCGATCCGTACGCGGGCAATGAGTGGAATCAGGCTAAACACAATGGGCGTTGCTCCCCGTAATCCCACCCAGCTTACAAACACTTTTTTCTGTAAACTAGCCTTGAACGGAGCCAGTGATACGAAGACGCTGAGCGGTCGGGCAATCAGAATCAGGAAGAGACAAACGATAAGGGCTTGGGGCAGGTAAGCTACCATGTTACGCGGAAATACTTGTAAGCCCAGCAGTACGAACAAACTGATTTCCATCAGCCAGGAAATACTTTCAAAGAAAAGGTACGTTTCCTTTCGGCCCAGCCATTTTTCGCGGTGACTACTGATCACCATACCGGTTACGTACATGCCCAGTAGTACATTGCCGTGCCACATCATCAAAGCTCCGATTCCAATCAGAATCGTCGCCAGAATCAGTACCGGATACATCCCCCGATTCACTAATTGCAATCGCTGTAAAATTAAACTCGTGGCTAAACCCAAGGCACCGCCCGCCAGAAACCCGATGGACATTTCCTTAACGAACAACCAGAGCCAAGGGCCGATATGAATCTCTGGCTCGTGGAGCATACTGGTGAACATAGTCGTCAGGAAAAAGGCCATGGGGTCATTCGTGCCGGATTCCAGCTCCAGGGTTTCTGAAATGTTTTCTTTCAGTCGCAGGCCTTTCGAATTCAGAATGGAGAATACAGCGGCAGCATCCGTGGAGGATAAGACGGAACCAATCAGAAACCCTTCCAAGTACCGAATGCCAAAAGCGACGTGCAGAAACAACGCTACCGAACCCGCCGTCAGCAAAACGCCTACGGTGGACAAGACCAGCCCTCGGCCCAGAATCGGTTTGATATGCCGAAAGTCCGTTTCCAGCCCACCAATGAATAGGATAATGGCCAGGGCCAGATTGCTGAAGGAATGGGTAAATTCGGGGTAATCGTAGATGAAATCAAAGGGGCCACCGTTCCCTAAAAAAATACCTAAAGCCAGGTACATCACTAGACTAGGTACCCCAAAACGATGCGATGATTTGGTTAGGATAATGCCAAAAAACAGGAAAAAGCCGAGCAACAAGCAGATCAGCGGAAACGTAAGCGTCATAAATTCAGGGTTGGGATTAATTCATAAGCCGTAAAAGCTGTGCCAGTACTCAAACTCCCTTATTTCAGTGGTCAGTAATTCATACGTCGGGGCTTCAATCCCCCACCTAATTCTAACAAAAAAAGCAGCCCCGATGGAGAGCTGCTTCTTTGTCAGTGTCAAACGTTATTAAAAGTCGTAACCTAGTGAAACGTGGAAAATAGGTGTTTGCACGGCCGTATCTTCAACCCCCCAGGCCAAGTCCCCTTTTACGTAGTACCCCAGGAACAGGGTCCGCACGCCTACGCCATACCCAATCAGATACGGATTTTTGAAATTATTGACGGTCGCGTACCAAGGACTTCCCTGCGGATTAATAATCTCGGTATTCAAACTATTTTGCCGACTAAATGGTCCACTTCCCGTCCAGGCAGTACCAATATCCGTGAAGGCAGTCAATTGGAAGTTTTGCAGGAACGTAGAGGTAAGCGGTCCACGGCTTAGTACTTTAAATACCGGCCAGCGTAATTCAGCATTGAACAATGCGTAGCTTTCGCCCGACAATTTATTCATCCGGAAACCCCGCAAAGGCGTAACGAAATCCGTAAAGAATACATTACGGTAATCCATATTAAGCGGATTCAGGGGGTTTTCGGCGTTACGCACTTCCCGTACCGTACCGAAAGGAATCCAGTTATCGATTCCACCGAGTATGCTTTGCTTGGGAGCCTGTCCACCTGAGTGACCAAACGATATACGAGTGGCTAAGGTAAGATCCCGGTAGATTTTGGTATAGTTACGGGCATCGAGCGTAATCTTGAAGAAGCTTTCGGCGTTTGACCGCATCCCCTGCTGTTGTTGAGCCCGCAGTTTCACCCGGGTTCCCTCAAGCAGATTCATACCACTGCTTCGCGTATTGTCATACACTACTTCACCCTGTAATCCGACAAAGCTGGACACCGCGTCGGGTAAACCAATGCCGCCCTGCGAGCCATCCACGCGATTCAGGCGGGTATACATGGGAGAAGCCGATACTCGCAACGCCTCCGTAAAGGGGTACGAAGCCGTGAGTGTAAGTCGGTTATAGCGGTACTTGGTAAAAAGTCCCGAAGCCGGAAAACCATCGGTAAAGGCTCGACGATCAAAGCGGGCACTAAAGTCAATTCGGTGAACGAGATACTGATATTCGGCAAAAATCTCGCTGGTCCGGAAGGTCGGCGTAATGAATAGTCCGCCTTTGATGATGTTATTTTCGAGTAAGTCGTTGACTGTAATGGTGTTCTGCCAACCAAAGCCACTTTGATTCACCAGATAGGGCAAAACCAAAAATTGGTTATTGGTATTATTCACCACGAACACATCCTTGTATGCCGTTGGCCCTTTCAAACGCGTGGCATCGCGGCGTACTACGGTCGTTCGACTCCGGGAGTTCGTAATGACCCGTGGTGAAGACGAAGGCTTGTCGGTACGGCGTTCCGTTACTTTCAGTCCTTCCAGATCGAACTGATAATTATCCGTATCGATCTCACCTGGTCGCAGGGAATTGAGTCGCGAAGGCGTCCCCACACCCACGGGAGCTTTAGTCGGATCGGTGGCACCACTGGCGGGCTGGTTGGTACGAGCTACGCCGCCGTTCATTCGGATACTCCGTCCGGTAGCCGCTGTTTCACTGGCCTCTACGGGAGCAAGTCGAGGCAAGAATTTCACGGCCTGCCGACCATTTTCAATGCTTACATACGCCAGTGCTCCACTGCTCGGGTGATAATCGTAGGCCGTCATGCTTTCGACAAACTGACTCAGGGGTCGAGCTTGCCGCGAGGTCGTGTCATACGTGAACAGATTTTGAATCCCCTGCTGATCACTCAGGTAGAACAGTCGTTCGCCGTTGGCGGCCATGGGTTGCAGGGCCTGATCTGCCAACCGTTCCAACACCTGACTCCGTGGATTACCGTCGTGTAGGTACAGATTAAAACGATTGGGCAGCGTTTTGGGAGCCGCCGTTGAAAGCGTATCGTTGGTCCGGTTAGAAGCAAAAAGTACGCGGGTCGTCGAACGGCCCACGAAGGCAGGCGTCAGATCGTCGTACAAATCGTTGGTGAGTTGCAGTACCGAGTTCCGACTCAGGTTGTACAGAAAAAGATCGTTTTGTCCCTTACGGTCGCCACTGATGGCCAGTACCGAGCCGTCCTGCGAGATGTCAAATCCGGCAATTTGAGTAAAGCCGCGTACCGTCCGGCGAGCTTTCAGGCGTAAGCCTTTCTTCTCGCTCTCCACGAACTGATGCAACAGGGTACGGTCATCTTTTTGTTCGAGCACATTCAGCGTACCGTTATCCTGCCAAGCCAGTAAGGGTGCCGATACGGGTAGTTCCCGCGTTAGAAAACGGTCGCCACCTTTCAATAATTGCGTTTTTTGCTGCCCCTGCGTATCAGTCAGATACACGTGGTACTGTCCGTTATCCATGACCGAATAGGCGATCCACTGCCGATTGGGGCTTAGCTTTACCTGTTCGATTTTATGACCCGTAAAGAGCGGATAGCTGGCTAACGTACTACCGGAAGGACTCTTGAAAGCCGCAGCGGAAGACGTGGCCATTTGCGTGTAATAGTCCCGCCAGTCGCTTAGGAAACGGTTATAGGAAATACCAAGGGTGCTGGAAATACTGGTTTGTTCGGTACGGATGATCCGGGTCAGATTGAGAATATTCGAGATATTATCCCGACCATAACGCTCCGCAATAAAGTTCCAGATCGACTGTCCGACGCGGGTTGCTTCGGGTCCGCTGAGGTGAGCGGGTTTCTTGAATTTCTTATTCAGGGCTACATCCCGCATGTAATCGTCAAGCTCGCGGCTCCAGCCTTCGGCTACGTAAGCCGTGATTCCCGAAATGAACCATTCGGGCAGCGACAGCAGCAACTGACTTTGCAATGCGTCTTTCAGACTGCCGCCGTAGAGCATGTCGTATACAAACACCGAAGATACTTCCTTGGCTAACTTCTGCCGAAAGGCAATATGATCGGCCGTAAAAGCAATCTGTACGCGGGATTTGGAAAGGTTTTCCTCCCGAATGGCTGCTTCAGAATTTAGCGAGACCCCGATGTTGCTTTGCTTGAGATCGCTGGGCGAGTCGTACAGAAATATCTTGGTACGGCTGTAGGGCGTGTAGCTCAGAATATCGGTAATTCGATCGAATTCCGACTCGGCCATTTGAGCCGTATACGTCGCCAGCGAGCGGCTGTTTCCGTGAAAGTATACTTCAAAGTTAGGTGTGGTGTAAACCTGCCATTCAAAGCGTTCCCGCTGGATTCGATTCTTCCCGAATTCCTCCATGGAAGGCATGAATACCTGGGCCTGGCTAGTAGCCGCTCCCAGCAGGATTCCACTCAATAAAGAAACTTTAACAGTATTGGTCCAATTCATGGTGTAGGGCTGGATCTACTCTATATACTCACCCACAGAAGCATACAGTTATTCGTTGATTTTGCTGAAATATAACGAATGGAATCGCTGGATATTCGCTTCGGGGTCCAGTTCTTTCGTATGAACCAGAAAATCAGCGAATTGTTTAGCCAAAAAGGGTGCCATCGAGGTGCCTTTAGAGCCTAATCCATTAAAGATTCCAATACTGCGATACACCGGATGAAGACCGATAAACGGTCTGCGTCCTTGCGTAGCTGGACGAATGCCAGCTACCTGTTGCTGAATCTGGTAGGGTACCTGAAGCAGCTTGTTCAGCTTTTCCGTTAGGTACGCCCGCCCTTTTTCCGAAGGCTCCCAGGTGAGGTCGTTCCATTCGTAGGTGGCTCCGGCCCGGTACACGCCCGCCCCCTGGGGTTGTATCCAGACGCTTTGGTTGACAATGCCCGGTACGGATTCTTCCGGTAGCTGTAGCGTCAAAATCTCGCCTTTCACGACGGCCCAGGGAAGCCAGCTGAAATACGGATTGAACCGACCATACGCTCCTTCGCAACTGATGACCTGACGGGCTTCGTAGGTACGCCAGGTAACGGAATCCGAACCCGGTACGACTTCCTCCCATCGAAATTCAGTCTCTACCAACGAATCTTCCTGTACTAAAATTTTACGAATGGCCGATAATAAAGTAGGCAAATCTACCCAGGCCGCTTGTAGGGTTTCGAGTCCGCCTAACGCGTTATGGATTAGACCTGCGTAGGCTTCGTTATTTTCTGCCAAACGAATGTACCCTTCCAGGACCGGATTGGCCGTTTGGGCAATGAAGAAGTTCTGTTCTTCAATGGATTGATACGGGCGATACACCGGAATCGGATAAAAAAAGGATGCCTGTAGCTCCTTCTCTAGTGCGGGGTAAAACTGATGCAGATAGGGAAACAAATCATCCGCCAGCCAGGTCTTGGACAGCTTACGGCCCGTGACGGGATTGCAGATCCCCGCGGCCACCCGCGAAGAAGACGGACGCAGGTCATCGATGACGCGTACGCTGTAGCCCCGCTGCCGGAGGGTCCAGGCTAGTACCGATCCGGCAATCCCCTGCCCCACGATCAAGTAATCAACTGTTTGCATACTTACTATTCAAATACATCTTCAAAATACGACAAAAAGAACGGCCCTGTTACAGCCTTTTTCGAAGTCCTTAGAAAAACACGTCGATCCTTTCAGAACAAGTCTAGATACTGTTAAAACATTGTATGGCAAACGAAACTTCATGCCATACATAAATCTAACGTTACTGACTTTACCCATATAATCTTTCAATATTATTCGTCGCATCCATTTTGCCTAACGACAATCTTTCATTAAAATCAAGCCGCAAAAAACTTGGGTTTCTTCCTTTTGAACCTTAATCTTTTCTATTGTTACGCATGAAAAAACGCCTTACTTTCTTTTTATGTCTTACTCAATTAGCCACTGCCTACGCCCAGCGGTCGTACTACGGAACGGAGGAAAAATGGCCGGAACAGGATACCACCAGTAAGTTTTACACCGTAAAAGGCGAACGTCATGGGGTTAGCTTTTTCAAGAAACATCAGTTTAAGGAAGTCGAATACAAACCCGGCAAAACCCTGAATTTCAACACGTATCATTCGCCGGACGTCATTTATCACTGGTGCCGGACCTGGGCCGCTCAGTATCCCAACCTCGTAGATCTGTACGAAGTAGCCAAGAGTTACGAAGGTCGACCCATTCTACAGATGACCCTGACCAACAAGAAAACCGGCAAGCATACCGACAAACCAGCAGCCTATTTTGAAGGCGGACGGCACAGCGGCGAAGTCACCAGTAGTGAATCGGTACTATGGATGGCCAAGCATTTGATCGAAAACTACGGTAAAGACGCGGCCATCACCAAGCTGCTGGATACTAAAACGATTTACCTGCGGCCCGAAAATAACCCTGATGGTTCGACGATGTACCTGTTTACGGCCCAGCGAAACCGCAGTACGGTACACCCCAAAGATGACGACCGGGATGGCCTGCTGGACGAAGATCCGGAGGAAGACCTCGATGGTGACGGCGTAATTTATCAGATTCGGAAGAAAGCCAGTACGAATGAACGGGAGAAAGCCAATTATGTCATCGATCCCCGGGATCCACGCTTGATGAAACGGGTACTGGAAGGCAAGGGTGACTGGCTGGTGTATACGGAAGGGATCGATAATGACGGGGATGGCAAGTTTAATGAAGACGGTATTGGCGGCCTCGACAACCACCGGAATTACCCCGAAAACTGGCGTCCGGATCAGGGCGGCGACTTTACCGGACGCGGCTACACGCAGGGTGGTGCCGGAGCCTATCCGCTCAGCGAAGTGGAAACCCGCTCGACGGTACTGTGGCTGCTGGGGCATCCACATATTTCGGTCGTCAACTCCATGGATACGCGGGTACCCATGCACCTGCGACCGCCTTCGACGTCAAAAGATA
This sequence comes from Siphonobacter sp., assembly GCF_048595215.1. Taxonomy (NCBI): domain Bacteria; kingdom Pseudomonadati; phylum Bacteroidota; class Cytophagia; order Cytophagales; family Cytophagaceae; genus Siphonobacter; species Siphonobacter sp. The sequence goes on along the minus strand of NZ_JBMDWJ010000351.1, from coordinate 4,893 downwards.
CCGAAAGTATGTTTCCGGCTGACCTAGACATCTATCGCCACATGGATAGTCTCGGGCTGGCTCATACGGGCTACCCCTGGGCGGGTGATGTATACCATACCTACAGCACCCGGAGCAAAACGAATCGAATGACTGGTGATCCTAGCAAGCCTGAACCCTTGTTTGGGCACGGTCCGGATTTTGGCTATTTTTATTACGGTTCGATCTGGTACGGGGATGAGCTCTGGAATGGCGGAGCCATGAAAGATTACGACGGCGACGGGCAGTACGACGAATACGACGGCCTTCGCTGGGACGATGAAGCCAACGGCAAAAAAGGATTTAAACCCTGGACCAAGTTTACGCATCCGCAACTGGGCGACGTAGAAATTGGCGGTTTTCATCCGAAATTTTTTGCTCAGAATGGTCCGCCGACGGTACTTGAACACTGGATTTCCAAACAGGCCAAATTCAATCTGAGCATGGCCTTTGAACTTCCGCAGATTGAACTCACGAACGTTTCGGTTAAATCGCTGGGTACGGATGAATACGAAGTCAAAGTAAACTGGACTAATTCCGGGAAATTACCCGTCGCACTGGAGCAGGCTCAACGCATCAAAATTGTCCAGGAAGACCGCCTCATGCTGGACCTCGACAAAGCTCTTTTGAAAGGCGATACTCAGGCTAAAGTCATCATTACGGAACCTTCTCTCTTTGACAAAACCATCTACGCGGGCTATACCGGACCGGGCGAGAAAAAGGAAGCGATTTTCAAGGTAAAACTCAACCAGAAGGGAAGCATAAAAGCAAAAGTTAAACTCCTCTCTACGCGGGGCGGCTATCAGGAGAAGGAAATCACGATTGGTAAATAGGGCTTTTCTTTCGTAATAGAGAGGTATTGGGGTTTGAGGGGGTGTGAGGTTTGAAAAGGACTTTTCTCAAACATTACAGGGTTTACTATGGTTTGAAAAAGTTTGAAGAATGTGAGGTTTGAAAAAGATTCTCTCGCATCAGCGGGGTTATCAGCCCGGAAACCCATCAAAGCAAAGAAGTCCGCTCTTTCAGAACGGACTTCTTTCGTTTATAAAGCCTGAGCGATTTTCTCGTCGGCCCAGCCTTTGATCAAGGCTACCTGTTCTTCAAACGTCAGATTAGAATTATCCAGTACCCGGGCATCTTCAGCCTGACGGAGCGGCCCTTCCGAGCGGTTCATGTCGATGTGGTCGCGTTTGGTCAGGTTTTCGAGTACTTCATTCAAATCTACCAGTTCGCCTTTTTCCAGTAATTCTGCCTGCCGACGTTGGGCCCGAATCAGTGGATCGGCGGTCATGAACACTTTCAACTCCGCCTGCGGAAATACGACGGTTCCAATATCACGCCCGTCCATGACAATTCCTTTGTGTTTGCCCATTCGCTGTTGCAGGGCCACCATCGCCCGACGTACTTCCACTACGGCACTCACCTCGCTCACCATCTGAGAAATGTACATCTTACGGATTTCCTCCTCTACGCACAGACCATTTAGATACGTTTCATTCAGCCGTTTCTCCGGATTGAACTGAAACGAAATGTGAATATCCGCCAACGCCTTTTCCACTTCGTGGGGGTTCGTTCGCGATACGTAGTGTTGGTGAAAATACAGGCTCACGGCCCGGTACATAGCTCCGGTATCAATATAGCCGTACCCGAGCTGGGCCGCCAGAGATTTGGCAGTCGAGCTTTTTCCACAGCTGGAGTACCCGTCGATGGCAATGATTATTTTTGGCATTTTTATCAGAAATTGCTTCGAAAAGCACCTGGGAAGTTCTTTCTGTATAGAACTTTGGCAAAGGTAGAAAGTTTAACCCAGCGTTGGAGGGCTATTTTTGAGTAAACCCGAGTGGAGGTTTAATGTTTGAGGGTTTGATGCTTGGTTTCAGGTTTGAACCGAGTTTGAATTAGTTTAAACGGAGAAGGGCAGGTTATTGCTGTTGATCCGCTCACAGTAAACTTCCATCCGAAAATTGAATGTATTATGACAGAGATCAGTGGTCAGCTTGTTGATATTCCGGGTCGAGTGATTCGTCCGGTTACGATTTTGATTGAAAACGGCGTGATTAGTCAGGTACAGGATAATCCCCAGGCTCCGCTTCAGTACCTGATGCCGGGCTTCGTGGATGCTCACGTACACGTCGAAAGTTCCATGCTCAGTCCCGCCCAGTTTGCCCGACTGGCTGTACCGCACGGTACCGTCGGCACCGTTTCAGATCCCCACGAAATTGCTAACGTACTGGGTGTACCGGGCGTGGAATGGATGATTGACAGTGCCCGAAAAGTACCCTTCCACTTTTGTTTTGGAGCTCCGAGTTGCGTACCCGCCACGCCCTTCGAAACGGCCGGAGCTGTCGTAACGCCTGGCGACGTGGAGTACCTGCTGAGTCAGTACCGGGAAGTGGGTTACCTTGCGGAAGTGATGAATTTTCCCGGTGTCATCAACGGCGATCCGGATATGCGGGCCAAAATCAGTATTGCTCAGGAACTGGGTTATCCCGTCGATGGACACGCTCCCGGCCTACGGGGCGAAGCGGCCCGGCAGTACATTGCGGCGGGTTGCCAGACGGATCACGAATGTTTTACGGCCGAGGAAGCACTCGACAAATTGCAGTACGGCATGAAAATCCTGATTCGGGAAGGTTCGGCGGCCAAAAATTTTGATGCTCTGATTCCGCTGTTGCCGGAACATTACGCCAACCTCATGTTCTGCTCGGATGACAAACACCCTGACGGACTGGTACTCGGTCATATCAATTTACTCGTCAAACGGGCCCTGGCTTTGTATCCCGATCGCCTCTTTGAAATTCTGCAAATGGCCTGCCTCAATCCCGTCGAGCACTACCGACTTCCCGTCGGCCAGCTACGCGAAAGTGATTCGGCGGATTTTATTATAGTCGATTCCCTGACGGATTTCAATATTCTACAAACGTTCATCAAAGGCGAATGCGTAGCCGAATTGGGCCAGTCCCGCATTCCCAGTTATTTGAGTGAGCCCATCAATCACTTTCAGGCAACCGAAAAGTCACCGGCTGATTTTCAGATACCATTCTCGGGTAATGAGGCTCAGGTACGTGTGATTGAAGTACTGGACGGGCAGTTGATTACCAATGCTCTGAACGAAACGGTTGCCGTAACCAATGACCTGGTCCAAACCGATACCGAACGGGACGTGCTAAAAATCGCCGTAATTAATCGCTACTCGGATGTCCCCCCGGCGGTAGCCTTCATTCGGAACTTCGGTCTGAAAAAAGGAGCCCTGGCGTCCTGCGTCGCTCACGATTCGCATAACATTGTGGCCGTGGGTGTTGACGACGAATCCATTGCCCAGGCCGTTAATCTGATCATTCAGGAAAAAGGAGGTATTGCTGCGGTTGACGAACGCGAAGCTCTGGTCCTACCCTTGCCCGTCGCGGGTATTCTGAGCGGCGAAGATGGGTACTGGGTGGGCGAGCAATACGCGACGCTGGATGCCTTTGCCAAACAACAACTGGGCTGTACGCTGGCGTCGCCGTTTATGTCGCTTTCTTTTATGGCTTTGTTGGTCATTCCGAGCCTGAAGCTTAGTGACAAAGGACTGTTTAACGGCGATAGCTTTCAATTTACCAATGTATTCAACTGATTGTTTTCATGCGAAATCTGCTTCTGTTTTGCCTCGGCTTAGTGGTCTTTTCAGCCTGTAAAAACCGCGAAATTCCTCAGGATGAAGTTGTACAAACCTTAACCGAATACGGCAAGGAACACCCGGAAAACCGCGTCAATATCCATACCCGGTTCGGGGACATTGAGATCAAATTGTACAACGAAACGCCGCTTCACCGGGCCAATTTTATCCGCATGATCAACAGCGGTTTTTACGACGACCGGGGGTTTTACCGACTGGTCAAAGGCGTCTGTATTCAGGGGGGTGGCGAGCAGCGGGATCAGTTGAACTATACGGTTCCAGCGGAATTCCGGCCCAATCTTATTCATAAAAAGGGTACGCTTTCGATGGCTCGGTACTCGGACAATAATCCGGAGAAACGCTCCTCTTCTACGGAATTTTTTATCGTTACGAAGGGCATTTTTTATAATGAAGAAGAGTTGGCCAAGTACCCACCGGCCCTGAAATCCATTTACCTGAAGCAAGGAGGCGAAATCATTTTTGATCAGGAGTATACCGTTTTCGGTGAAGTAACCAAGGGGCTGGACATTGTCGACAAGATTGCTCAAATGCCCCTCGGCGGTTTCGAACGGCCAACCGAAATTGTGAAGTTCTCCATGAAAGTACTGGATTAGAAAAGCAAGCTTTTCATCCGTGCGTACCCGTTAACGGAAGCTTTCGAAAGGCAGTTTTGTCGTCGATCACCTTGGAGAGTTCTCCATACTAGGCAAAAACGGCTTCGTTCTGAACTAAGATCTTCGTAAGTAGCTGATTACTAGCAGTCGTCGATCGCCAGGGGTTTTCCTACCATTGGTGATCGACGACTATTTTCATATATGGAGTTAAATAAAAACTATCACAGGAAATTAGAAAAGGGGTTTTTAGGCTGTAATTTAAGGGGTCTTAATCGTACCTAGTTGGAATTGAAATGTTTCGATGGTTTCGAGCTTCTTTGCTATGTTACCGTCTTAATCGTACCTAGTTGGAATTGAAATTAAGCTCCGGCGTGAACATGCCGACTGGTTTAACCAGTCTTAATCGTACCAGTTGGAATTGAAATTGGGTTTCCTAGAGCTGACGACCTTCCTCGAAGTTACGTCTTAATCGTACCAGCTGGAATTGAAATCCGGATCAACTACTTTCTTCGGCTTGTTCTTTGCCGTCTTAATCGTACCAGTTGGAATTGAAATGTAATAATCTTTGAAATATGCAATCCCTTCAGAGCTGTCTTAATCGTACCT